>NZ_KB850183.1:51976-161976 GCF_000369745.1 Acinetobacter sp. CIP 64.7
TTAATGGCAAGAAGCTTTCCTAGTCAGGTGAATGAAATTCATGCACGTGTAGCAGTCCTCAACAGATTTACGGAATTAGGTCGACCACTTACCCAAGTTACGCCTTAAATTTGGCTCAATTAGGGGCGCTTTGTATTTCAAATCTTTGTGCAACAAAGCCGTTACAAATTGCTATGTATATAGTCAATAACTTGGGTAGAATAGCTTCAATTTTAAAATTTAAAAATAATCTCTGGGAAAACGTGTGCGACACTTTCAACTAGCTGCTTTATTGGCATGTGGCATTGCTACTACAGGGTGTGCAGTCACCTCTGGTTTACAAACATATGACTTACCTAGCGAAGGCGTTTTTCAAACCGACCTCGGTACGACAGTCAATGTCATAAAACTCACTCAAGATTCTATGATGGCTGTTCAGCCTGCTGTACAGAATATTCAACAACAATATGCCCATCTGTTTAATACACAGCATCGTAACTACAATCTGAGTTCAGGTGATATTTTATCGATTTACTTATGGGCTTATCCTGAACTCACATCTCCAACTAATATTAGTAGTGATCAGTCTGCTCAAGCGAATGGTTTCCAAATCGATTCCGAAGGCTATATTCAGTTTCCAATTATTGGCCGTTATAAAGCCGCAGGAAAATCACTGACCCAAGTCAATCGTGAATTACGTAGTCAACTATCACGTTACCTAAAAAATCCGGATGTGATTGCGCGAGTATTGTCTTATCAAGGTCAACGTTATTCGGTTCAAGGTAATGTTCTGAAAGGCGGTCAATTCTATTTAAGCGATCAACCTGTTAGTGTTTATACTGCTTTAGGGATGGCAGGCGGTGTAAATGCACAGCAAGGAGATAATTCTTCTATTACCTTAGTACGCCAAGGACGCTCATATAGTCTGAACACTGTAGAGCTAGAAAAAGCTGGCCTCTCACTACATAATCTGCTGATTCAGCCCAATGACACCTTATATGTCAATAATCGTGAAAATCAGAAAATTTATGTGATGGGTGAATCCGGAAAAAATCAGTCATTACCTATACGTGATCAAGGCATGAGTCTGAGTGATGTATTAGGAGAAAGTCTGGGCTTAAATCCACTTTCTGCCAGTCGCAGTAAAGTTTATATCGTTAGAAGTCAGCCGAATGCACTTCACACTGAAGTCTACCAGATGGACTTGACCAGCATTGCGGACTTTGGTCTTGCTAATCAGTTTAAAATGCGCAGCAACGATATTGTTTATGTGGATGCATCTGGTTTGGCACGCTGGCAACGTGTAGTGAATCAGGTTATTCCATTCTCAAATGCTTTATATAATTTTGAACGTTTGGGGAACTAATGAAAATTAAAAATATTTTGGTGGTTTGTATTGGCAATATTTGTCGTAGCCCCATGGCAGAATACTTTTTAAAACAGCAATATCCGCATTTACAGATTGAGTCTGCGGGTATTGCGGGTGTGGTTGGACATGCAGCCGATGAAAAAGCCAGTCTATGCATGCAACGCTTTGAGATTGATATGAGTGCGCATATTGCAAAAAAACTCAATGCTGAGCTGATTAAAAAAGCTGACCTAGTTCTTGTGATGAGTCAGAATCAGCAAAAACATATCGAACAGACCTGGCCATTTGCCAAAGGTAAAACCTTTAGACTGGGGCATTGGCAAAGTAAAAATATTGCCGATCCATATCAGCATGATCAAACATTTTTTGATGACACCTGTCAATTAATTCAAGACTGTATTGCTGACTGGAAAAAATATATTTAATTTTTTTAATATTTTCACTTTTTTGATATTTAAATTATGAGTCAAACCGCCAACACCGAAGACACCATTGACTTAAAGGAATTGTTTTTTTCCTTGATTGCGCAATGGAAACTGATTGCCCTGTGCATTATTTTAAGCTTGATCTGTGCCTTACTGTATTTAAGAACCACACCGGATACCTATTCAGTAGATGCCATGGTACAAGTCGAAGACAGTAAAGGGACTTCGGCTGCATTATTGGGTGATTTATCCGGTATGATCGAGCAAAAATCCCCTGCTCAAGCCGAAATTGAAATTTTAAAATCGCGTTTGGTGCTCGGCGAAGTCATCAATCATTTAAATTTAAATATTCGCATATCTGGTACAGAAGATAGTTTCTGGAACCGGTTAATGGCCAAACATAAGTACAGCACCGAATACTCAAAAAAATCAGTATTATTTAAAGATAATCAGAATAGCTTTGATGTTCGCCAGTTTGATATCCCACAATATTTCCAGGATAAAAACTTAATTTTAAGTTTTAAAGAAGGTAAATATAGCCTGAGTGATGAGACAACTGAACAGGTGGTTTTTTCTGCGCCTCTAAACCAGATCAGTCAATCCTCATCTGAATACGGCCTTTGGAAAGTAGGTGTTTTTAGTCAAGACCGTTTCGATGCCGCTTATAATATCCGAAAGCAAAGCTTGCCTGCTGCGATGCAGACTTTGACCAGTAACTACTCAGTGGCTGAGAAAGGCAAGATGAGCGGTGTATTAGGTCTTAACTATCAAGGCGAAGATACGCAGCACATTACTCAAGTCCTGAATGCCATTCTAGCTGCTTATAGCCAACAGAATATTGAACGTCGATCTGCAGAAACTGCGCAGACACTTAAATTCCTGGAAAATCAATTACCGGAACTAAAACAACAGCTTGATGTTGCAGAGCGTGAATTCAACCGCTTCCGCCAACAAGCAAATACAGTGGATGTTACCAAAGAATCGGAATTATATTTAACCCAAAGCATTACTTTAGAGACACAAAAAATCCAGCTGGAGCAGCAGGTTGCAGAAGCTTCATCCAAATATATGGATGAACATCCGATGATGCAGCAAATGAATGCACAACTCGCTGCAATCAATAAAAAAATTGCAGAGCTAGATGGGACTTTAAAACGTTTACCTGAACTACAGCGCCAGTACTTACAATTGTTCCGTGAGGTTGAAGTAAAACAGCAGCTGTATACAGGCTTACTCAATTCATACCAGCAACTTCGTATTGCCAAAGCCGGTGAAATTGGCAATGTTCGTATCGTCGATACAGCAGTTGAGCCGATTAAACCGATTGCACCCAAAAAATTACAAATTCTGATTTTATCGATTTTTCTGGGAGGATTCCTCGGTACATTATTAGCACTGTTACGTAATATGATGCGTTCAGGCATTAAAGATGCTGCTCAGATTGAAAATGAGCTGGATCTGCCAGTGTATGCCACCGTACCGCGTTCTTTAATTCAAGAAAGTTATATCAACCTGCTGAAAAAGAAAAAGAATATTCCTATTCTTGCGGTTAAAGACAGCGGTGATATTGCGATTGAAAGCCTGCGCAGTATGCGCACCGCAATTCACTTTGCCTTAATGAATGCCAGCAATAATGTGATTGCATTGTCAGGCCCTGCCCCTGAGATTGGGAAATCTTTTATTACTGTTAACCTTGCAACCATTTTGGCGCAAGGTGGAAAACGGGTACTCGTCATTGATGGTGATATGCGTCGTGGTTATTTGCATAAATATTTCAATGCAGAGCTAAGCCCTGGCTTAGCAGAACTGTTAAATCTTCAAAATAGCTATGAAGATATTGTCCAAAACTCGACTGTAGAAAACCTGTTCTTTGTTACTCGCGGCAAGAGTCCAGTCAATCCGTCTGAACTGTTAAGTACCGATAAATTCAAGGCTTTCCTGGATCAGGCATCTGCTCATTTTGATCACATCTTAATTGATACTCCGCCAGTACTTGCTGTGACTGATGGTATTATTATTGCGCAATATGCAGGGGTCAATTTATTGATTGCCCGTCATGCTCAGACGCAAATCAAAGAGCTTGAAATTACGGTGAATCGTTTTGAACAGGCCAATGTAAAAGTCAATGGCGTGATTCTGAATGATGTACAAAAAGGTGCAGCGGGTAGCTATGGTTATAATTATGCCTATGCCTATACTGCACATAAAGATAATGACTAATCTATTCTAAACTCGACTTTCACACTCTGTCTGAGCAGGGTGTGAAATTATCCTTCCTTACATTTATTGCAAATGATTGTTGTTGAAAAAATCAACTAAAAAACCTATCGTGGTTATAGTTTAAAAGTCCTGAGAATATACAAGAATGTTATCCAAAACACTGCTCGCTACCTTGGCATTAAGTTCTTCCCTCGCCTTTGCACAAGGCATCGTTTTAAATGACCAAAACTTACGTACCGATTTAAACTGGCTCAATCAGCAGGGTGTTATTCAAATAAGCACGTCGACTTGGCCCATCAGTGGTGATGAAATCCAACGTGCTCTTGCTCAAGCTAAAATCAACAATAATACTCAGCAAAAAGTCATTGATACTGTATGGGCACATTTGAATGCCAATAACCAGTCGCTCAAAGCATCCTTATTTGCAGAAACTGATCAAAAGAATATTCCTCAAGCCTTTGGCGATCAGCAAAAAACGCAATATCAGGCAGGTATCGAGCTAAATGCGGGTAACGAGAACTGGGATGCCAGAATTCGTGTGAATGCAGAAAAAGATCTACAGATTGACAATGATCAAGATTTGAATCTTGAAGGCTCATATATCGCTGGAAAATTATGGAATCAATGGTTGATTGCTGGACAGATCCCGACCTACTGGGGTCCTGCACATGATGGCAGTTTAATTCGTGGTGATGCCAGCCGCCCTGTCTATGGCGTGACGATGCAGCGTGCCGAACAGAATGCTTTTGCAAACAAATGGTTGGCTTGGATTGGACCTTGGCAATATCAAGCTTTTGCAGGGCAGTTGCAGGATTATGATGCTGTGCCTGATGCCAAACTGATTGGCTTACGTGTCACTGCACAACCCTTGCCTTATTTAGAACTGGGTGCATCGCGTGCTATGCAATGGGGTGGTGAAGGTCGGCCTGAAAGCCTGAGCTCACTTTGGGATGCTTTTGTTGGCAATAAAGACAATGGTGGTACAGGTGAACCTGATCCATCAAATCAAATTGCCGGTTTTGATGCACGCTTAAATCTACATCCCCTCGTGCAAGTCCCGATGGGTATCTATGCGCAATATGTCGGTGAAGACGAAGCAGGCGGCTTGCCGGCTAAAAAAATGTATTTGGCTGGAGTCGATTATTCATCAAGTTATAACAATATGCCTTTCCAACTGTATACCGAATGGGCAGACACTCGTACCAACGGCAAGGTACAGGGCATTTCCTATAACCACCATGTCTACACTGATGGTTTTTACCAACATGGCTATCCTCTAGCGCATGCCATGGGTGGTGATGGCCAAATGCTGTCTGTAGGTGGTGATATTCGTCTTGATTCTTTAAATCGACTCAATGCACGAGTATTATTAGCTGAACTCAATAAATCCAATCGAGCCACCAATCTGGCGTTTCCGCAGCAAGATGAATTAAAAGCACTAGATCTAACCTGGACACATTATCTACGCCCAGACATTCCACTTAAACTGAATGGGTGGGTGGGTGACTCTGAGGTATACGGTAACGATGGCGGTGTATCAATTGGTATCGAATTCCCCTTAGAAAAGGGTTTATTTTCTTACTAAGACCTATTCAACACTTAAGTGCGGATGATAGCGACAACTTTCCCATACCTCCCAAAATACTGATGAAACTGAAAATAAAAAAACCAGCACTTGCTGGTTTTTTTATTAAGTATCCGGGGCTTTGTTGCACAAACCTAGCATCAAAAGCTTATTCAGCAATATAATTTCAAAATGAATAAGCCTGCCTCTAAAATCTACCGTACAACCAATTGGTCATCCTATAACCGAGCCTTAATTAACCGAAGTAATATTTCCATTTGGTTTGATCCAAAGACTCAGTGGTATGCACAATCACAAGGCAAGCAAGGTCGAAATCAAACCTACTCCGATACAGCGATTCAATGCTGCTTAATGATCAAATTACTATTCCGACTCTCTTTACGTATGGTCACAGGTTTTGTTCAAAGTCTGATTAAACTCTCTGGATTAGATTGGACAGCTCCGGATTATTCCACCCTTTGTCGTAGACAAAAGCATATTGATATTGCGATTAGCTATCAAAAAAGTAGTGATGGACTGCATCTACTCGTAGACTCTACTGGTTTGAAGTTTCTTGGTGAAGGTGAATGGAAACGCAAGAAACATGGGGCTGAATATCGTCGCCAATGGCGTAAGCTTCACATTGCTATAGATGCTAAAACCCTGCAAATACGTGCAGTACAACTCACCACAAATAATGTCAGTGATTCTCAAGTACTCGAAGATTTACTTGCTCAAATTCCCTTGGATGAACCAATTGATTCTGTTTATACAGATGGTGCTTATGACACAAAGCACTGCCGACAAGTCATTTTAGATCGAGATGCACATGCGATCATTCCACCTAGAAAGAATGCAAAGCCTTGGAAGGATCAGCAAGCGAGGTCTATAGAGCGGAACGAATTATTAAAGACAGTCAAACGGCTAGGCAGATCGCTTTGGAAAAAGTGGTCTGGTTATCACCGTCGAAGTTTGGTTGAAACCAAGATGCATTGCATCAAATTATTAGGCGATAAATTAACAGCGCGGAGTTTTCCAAGTCAGGTGAATGAGATCCATGCACGCATGGCAGTCTTGAATAAATTCACAGAATTAGGTCGCCCTCATACCCAAGTTGTCTCTTAAATTTGAGTAGCTTAAGGGAACTCAGCCTTTCAAACCTTTATGCAACAAAGCCGAATTCTGGTGGCATTATTCCGCAATATGTTCCGTTCTGGAGTGAAAGATAGTAGCCAAATAGAATACCAACTGGATCTTCCCGTCTATGCCAATATTGCACACTCCCCTGTTCAGAAACCGGGACTGAAACTGCTGAAAAAGAAAAAACTGCCGTTCTTATTAGCCCTTAAACATAGTGATGATATGGCGATCGAAAGCTTGCGCAGCATCCGGACAGCAAGCCATAATGTGGTTCCGTTAATTAGACCACTCAATTCAGTTTTATAAGTGATAAATCCGCTCTAAATATTTAAATTATGCTGCCATTACTTTTAGTAAATGTTGATCATAAAATTCATCCGGTGTTGCCTTATTCAAACTTGAATGAGGACGTATCATGTTATAAAAATCCAAATATTCAGCAATTGATTGTTTCGCTTGTTTAACCGTATCGTAAGCCTTCAAATAGACTTCCTCATGCTTCACGCTGCGCCATAAACGCTCAATCATTACATTATCCATCCATCGTCCTTTCCCATCCATACTGATACGGATATTTCGCAATTTTAACTCATTCAAAAATGCCTCGCTTGTGAATTGACTGCCTTGGTCTGTATTAAACACCTCTGGACAACCATATTTCACAATTGCTTCTTGCAACGCATCTATGCAAAAGTCTGTTTCCATACTGATCGATACTCGATGAGCCAGTACTTTACGACTATGCCAATCTATAATTGTACACAGATAGACAAAGCCTTTAGCCATAGGAATGTACGTGATATCTGTACACCAGACTTGATTAGAGTGATCGATGACCATGTTTTTCAACAGATATGGGAAAATACGGTGTGCAAGATTAGGCTTACTGGTATTGGGTTTTGGATACAAGGCATGTATTCCCATCAAGCGCATTAAACGTCGGACTTTACGCCGACCTATTTGATGCCCTTGACGCTGTAGCATATCTCGTATCATTCGACTGCCCATAAATGGGTAGTCGAGATGAATTTCATCGATCAGACGCATCAAACTCAAATCAGTTGATGAAATCTCTTTGGTCTTGTAATACAACGTACTGCGATTGATTTGAATCAATTGCGATTGTTGTCGTACCGAAAGTTGATGGGTCTTATCGATCATTTTTTGCCGCTCAGCTGCCCTATTTTTCTGAGCGCACCTTCTAAAAAATCAATTTGCAATGCCTGATGTCCTATCTTGGCATGTAGAGCTTTGAGGTCAATCTCTGGTTCTTGTTGTGCTGTTGGTCGTGAAAAAATATTGACTGATTGCTCAAGCAGTTGATTTTTCCAATCGATGATTTGGTTTTGATGTAAATCGAATTGAGTAGAAAGCTCAGCGAGTGTGTGGTCGCCTTTAATTGCTGCGAGAGCAACTTTAACTTTAAACTCTGCTGAATGATTACGACGTTTTCTTCGTGTCATGGTTGACTCCAAAAACAAGCATTTCCCATGCTTATTGGGGAGTAGATTATCACTTATAGGCGTGGTCTAAAATCCTAGAACCACATCACCATTTCGCTCTGTCTCAGGCCAAAAATAATATTATTATGATCTCGGGTCCAGCACCTAGAGTTGGAAAATCATTTGTTTCCAGCAATCTGGCAGTCATCATGGCAGAAAAACATAAACGCGTATTGATCATTGATGCGGACTTGCGTCGTGGTCATATACACAAATATTTTGATTTGGATAATCAATATGGATTAACTGAATACCTGAATGAGCAAATTACCTTGGAACAGATGGTGCAAAGCACCAATGTAGCAAACCTCAGCGTCATCACCTGTGGTGAAAATCCAGTCAATCCATCCGAACTTCTCAATTCGGTACGGTTTCAGGAATTACTGCAACACCTGACGCCACACTATGATCATATTATAATTGATACGCCTCCTGTCCTGGCGGTCACGGATGCGATCATCGTGTCCCGATATGTCGGACTCAATCTGGTGGTGGCCCGCTATGCAAAAACACAAATGAAGGAATTGGCACTGACAGTGAACCGTTTTAAACAAGCGGGGAGTACCGTAAATGGCTTCATCCTGAATGATATCCAGCGTTCAGCAGGTGGTAGTTATAGCTATGATTATACTTATAGCTATAAAACCAAAACAAAAACCAGTTGATCTTTTTGAATAAAAAAACCAGCCATTGCTGGTTTTTTTATTTTTTTAAAGCTCTACCAAACTGCGATATTTGCTTGCTAAAAAACCACCCATTCTGCAAGATTTCTCAAAATTTTCTGCTAAGATGGAATGAACCTCAACGATAACATTAGATTGGAATAATACATGAGCAAGGCCTTACCGATTGCTGTCGCTGTTCTTCTAGGCGGTGCCGCGCTAGTACCTGTTTACTATGCAACTCAAAACCCAGCTGCTCAAACGACTAAAGCATCTAAAGATGCCTCTGCTGTTTCTAAAATCAGCTATGCTCTCGGTTATGAAGTGGCTCATCAAACCCCACCTGAACTCGATATTAATAGCTTTGTGACAGGCGTACGTGAAGGACATGCGCGTACTGAACCGGCGTACACTGAAGAAGAATTACAGGCAGCTTACGAACAGTTCCAGAAAGAAATGCAGCAAAAGCAACTCGATAGCACTAAACAGGCACAAGCATCGAGTGACAGTTTCCTGACCGAAAATGCCAAAAAAGCGGGTGTAAAAACCACAGCTTCCGGTTTGCAATACCTAGTGACCAAAGAAGGCACGGGCAAACAGCCGGCTGCTTCTTCAATCGTGAAAGTCCATTACACCGGCAAACTGGTGGATGGTACTGTATTTGACAGTTCGGTTGAACGTGGCGAGCCGATTGAGTTTCCACTCAATCAAGTGATTCCAGGCTGGACTGAAGGTCTGCAACTGATGAAAGAAGGCGGTAAAGCGACCCTGTATATCCCATCTCAACTTGGTTATGGTGAACAAGGCGTGCCAGGGACGATTCCTCCACACAGTACTTTGATTTTTGATGTGGAACTCATTGAAGTCAAATAATCTATAAATAAGGAGAGCAATGCGCTCTCCTTTATTTTGAGAATAAATATGAAAATACAAATAAGCTTGATGGTTTTACTGCTAAGTTCTGGCAATCTGCTTGCCAAAGATGTGACCAATAAAAGCCCGGAAGCTGAACAGGTCGGTTATAGCTTTGGTTATCTGATGGGGAAAAGTAATGCCGACTCTTTGCAAGGGATTGATCTGGATGCTTTCAGTGCCGGTTTAAAAGCTGCTGCTGCCGGAAAACAATCCACTTTAACTGAAGAAGACATGGCTCGAGTGCTGACTCAGTTTAAACGTCAAAGTGAAGCCAAAGAGCTGATTGAATTAAAACAAAAAGCTGAAGAAAATACCAAAATCGGTCAGGCTTTTCTGACAGAAAATGCCAAAAAAGCAGGGATAAAAACGACTAAATCTGGCCTGCAATATCAGATTCTTCAGCAAGGCAAAGGCAAATCGCCAAAAGCCGATAGCAATGTCCGCGTACATTATGAAGGCCGTTTGATTGATGGTACGGTTTTTGATAGTTCAATTGCCCGCAATCAGCCTGTGGTCTTCCGTACCACCCAAGTGATTACCGGTTGGACTGAAGGCCTGCAACTGATGAAAGAAGGTGCCAAATACCGCTTCTTCATTCCTGCAGAACTGGCCTATGGACAAATTGGTTCAGGTGATGTGATTGAGCCAAACAGTACCTTAATTTTTGATGTGGAATTACTGGAAATTATGAAGTAATCAATACTGTTTTTTTAAATACTCAATCAGAGAGGCGCGATAGCGGCCTCTCTTTTTTATATGGATGAAGCATAATTAATCGAATGTTTTCATGTCACATTCAGATCAGTTTTGCTATGTTATATGTTAATTAAACGGTTCAACAAGAATAGAGGACGTCAGCATGGCAGCAATCAAGACCCGTGAAATTCATTATACTGCGCCGGATGGTAGCGTATTGATTGGCTATTTTGCCGCTCCAGAAACAGATGCACCCCTTGCAGGTGTGCTGGTCGCACCAGAATGGTGGGGTCGTAATGAATATACCGAACAGCGCGCTCGCGAACTTGCAGAACATGGCTATGCGGCCTTGGCGATTGACATGTATGGTGACAAAAAAGTGACCACCCATTCTGATCAGGCCTACCAGTGGATGATGCAGACCTTTGAAGATCCGGACACCATCGTTGATCGTGCGACAGCAGCTTTAAATACCTTGGCAGCACAGGATGAAGTCAATGCAGAGAAACTTGCTGCCATCGGTTTTTGTTACGGCGGTAAAGTGGTGCTGGATCTGGCGCGTGCCAATGCCCCTTTAAAAGCAGTGACCACCTTCCACGGGACACTTACTGCCAAAGCACCGGCTCAAGAAGGTCAGGTTCAGGCCGAAATACTAGTCTTGCACGGTGAGCTAGACAGCATGGTCACCTTAGATGATGTCGCCAGTTTCCGTGAAGAAATGCATGCGGCCAACGTCGAGCATGAGGTGATTGTCTTTGAAGATGCAAAACATGGCTTTAGCAACCCGCTCGCCGACGAACGGGCCAAAGCCAATGGCGTGGATCTTGGTTACAATGCTGAAGCGGAACAAAAAAGCTTGGCGGCGATGTATGCCTTATTGGAACGTCATTTGGCTTAAATAGATATAAGTGCTCGACTTGAAATCAAGCTGAGCACTTTAAAGAATCATTGAAGAAAAGAACGATAAATCCTACCAGAGGAGAATGCTGACTATGGCTGAAACCAACTGCCCTTACTGTAACTATGACGAATATGATGTCATTGCCAAAAATGATTATGGTGTAGTGCTGCCTGAACCGAATTCATTATCCGAAGGTCACTGTGTAGTGATTCCACTCCGGCATGTGGCTTCATTTTTTGAAGTGACGGACAAAGAACGTAAAAGCCTGATGTCTTTGCTCGAACAGGCACGTAATGAGCTCAATTTACGTTACCAGCCCGCCGGTTTCCATGTCGGTTTTATTGATGGCGAAGTGTTTCAGGAAAAGGTCGAACATCTGCATATTCATATTATTCCGCGCTATAAAGACAAAGTATTGAAGCTGGATGAACGTTGGGGGATTAGCGACTAAATCTTTGCTGTTTTAAAATAAATGCTCTTCGGAGCATTTATTGTTTGTGTTATTAAGCCGATATCCATACACACTACTCCGCAGTTTTTATCTACTTTTCACATTTCAGGCCTGCCGATTCCGCTATAATGGCTGCTGCTTATTCAGTTGCTATTTATCCATGTTTGTATTTTCAGATGCCCTGTTAGAATGGTTTGATGTGCATGGTCGTCATGACTTGCCCTGGCAGGTGACAGATGATCCCTACAAAGTCTGGGTCTCTGAAATCATGTTGCAACAAACCCAGGTCAAAACTGTGCTGCAATATTATGAACGCTTTATTCAGCGTTTTCCCACTGTACAGGACTTGGGTCAAGCCTCTTGGGATGAGGTTGCACCTTACTGGGCAGGACTGGGCTATTATGCCCGTGCCCGTAACCTGCACAAAGCTGCCGGCATGGTGACAGCACAGCAGCAGTTTCCTCAAACCCTGGAACAATGGATTGCCTTGCCAGGGATCGGCCGTTCCACCGCTGGTGCCTTAATGTCACTGGGTTTACGCCAATACGGCGTGATTATGGATGGCAATGTCAAACGGGTGTTGTCACGTTTTTTCGCGATTGAAGATGATCTGTCCAAACCCATTCATGAACGTGCTTTATGGCAACTGGCTGAAGAATTATGTCCGGTCGAACGTAATCATGACTATACCCAGGCGATTATGGATCTCGGGGCTACGGTCTGCACTCCGAAAAAACCTCTGTGCCTATATTGTCCGATGCAGCAACATTGCAAAGCGCATCAGCAGGGTCTGGAAAATGAATTACCATTCAAGAAAGCCAAAAAACCGGTGCCAGTGCGCTCAGCACAAGTATTATTAATTCAGTCCGGTGAAGAATGGCTCTGGCAACAACGACCAAACAGTGGCCTGTGGGGCGGACTCTGGTGTTTGCCAATTATTGAAAATGCCCATGAATTCGAACAGCAATATCAGCAGCTTGGCCTGAAAAATATCCTCAAAAAAGTCCAGATCAGCCACAGTTTCACCCACTTCACCTGGCAGCTTGAAGCAACCGTTTTCGCAGTGGATCAGGATCAGCAGGAACATTTGGCGATTGAACTGCAAGGCAACTGGATGCGTCCAGAGACAGCCATTGATTGCGGTCTGCCGACAGCAATGAAAAAATTGATCTCTGCCGTTAACCTATGACATAGTCTGGACAAAGCATCATATCGATCAGCTCAGAATGAGCATTGCCAATATTTAAGGATGAATAACGTGCGCCAATACCTTGCTTTGACCTGGGTGGCTTTGATTGCCATATTACTGACCGCCTGTAGCAGTACACCGAAACAACCTTCTTCTGCACAGTTAAATCCGCTACTGGTACAAAAACTGCAAAATAAGCGAATGCCTTCTTCACTGCCCATCCCGGTGGCACGTGTACAGGCACGTGAATTACAGGATACCTGGGGTGCGTCGCGCAGTCGCGGACGTTTGCATGAGGGCATTGATATCATGGCTCCACGTGGAACCAAAGTCTTTAGTGCCACAGAAGGTCTGATTGCAGATTTACGCAATAACAATTTGGGTGGTAAAGTAGTCTGGATTCTCGGTCCGGGCGGTTCCTGGCATTATTATGCACATCTGGATGGACATAAACGCGGCCTGAAAGTAGGTGATGCTGTCAAAAAAGGCCAGCTCATCGGCTATGTGGGCAATAGCGGTAATGCCCGACATACTGCACCACATCTGCATTATGGTATTTATTTACAGGGCAAGGGGCGCGGTGTGGTCAACCCCTACCCCTATTTACGTTAATTTTAGGATATTTACATGTCAGAAATGTTGATCAACCGTCTGGTAGAATTTGCTGAATCAGGCAATCAACAAAAAATCGTACTGAATGGTCAAAGCTACCAGGGCTGGGTGATGGAAATTACCGAAGATGCGCTGCTGATCAGTACCGGTTATGCCGACAAAAGTGGTAAAGACATGTGGATTCAATTTAGCGATCTGGATCAGGCTGAACTGTCGTACTGGGACAATCAGCAAGATCAATGGGCTGTGTTTAAATTATAAAACTATAAAAATAAGGAGCATGGCATGACTCTGCAACGCTGTGGCTGGTGCTCCAATGATCCGCTGTATATCACCTATCATGATCAGGAATGGGGACAAACCCTGCTGGATGAAAATCGCCTGTTTGAAATGCTGTGTCTGGAAGGACAGCAGGCCGGTCTAGCCTGGATTACCATCCTTAGAAAACGTGAAGCGTATCGTGAACATTTTTTTCAATATTCCATTCAGTCGATTGCAGCACTTACAGATCAACAACTCGAACTCAAGCTTAAGGATGCCCGCCTGATCCGTCATCGTGGCAAGCTGCATGCCATTCGCGAGAATGCCCAAGCATGGCTCAAGCTGCAACAGCAAGACATCAATGTAGGGCAATGGCTATGGTCTTTTGCCCAGCAACCACGACTGAATAATGATGTTGCGGATTATCGTCAGGCAGCGGCACAGACTATCGAAAGCCAGATCATGTCAAAAGCCTTAAAAAAGGCCGGTTTTAAATTTGTCGGACCCACCATTTGCTATGCCTTTATGCAGGCCGTCGGTATGGTCGATGATCACGAAAATCATTGTCACTTTAAAACAATATATTCCCATTCAAAGAAGAGCTGAATTTATGTCGAATAATATTATCCACGCTTATGCTGCAATGTCAGCAGGTGCTGCACTCGAACCCTATCAATTCGATGCTGGTGAACTACAGCCACATCAGGTCGAAGTCAAAGTAGAATACTGTGGCCTGTGTCATTCTGATATTTCAGTCCTCAATAATGACTGGGGTTCATCCGTTTATCCGGTCGTGGCTGGACACGAGATTATCGGCATCATCACGCAACTGGGTGGCGAAGCCAAAGGCCTGAAAGTGGGACAACGGGTTGGCATTGGCTGGACTGCGGAAAGCTGCCAGTATTGCGATCCGTGTATTTCAGGTCAGCAGGTACTCTGTACTGGCGGCCAAGTGGCGACTATTGTCGGACATGCCGGTGGTTTTGCCGACAAGGTCCGTGCTGGCTGGCAATGGGTCATTCCCCTGCCTGAAGATCTGGATCCTGAAAGTGCCGGCCCCCTGCTCTGTGGCGGAATTACCGTATTTGATCCTATCCTGAAACATCAGATTCAGGCCATTCATCATGTTGGCGTAATTGGTATTGGTGGTTTAGGGCATATGGCCATCAAGCTGCTGAAAGCCTGGGGCTGTGAGATTACGGCTTTCACATCAAATCTGGACAAGACCGATGAGCTGAAAGCCATGGGCGCAGATCATGTGGTGAATAGTCGTGATGTTGCTGCCCTAAAGGCACAGCGTGGCAAGTTCGATTTATTGCTGAGTACGGTCAATGTCACCTTGAACTGGCAGGCTTATCTGGCCACTCTGGCACCGAACGGTACAGTACATATGCTCGGTCTCCCTTTAGAACCGATGCAAATTCCGGCGAGCATGCTGATTGGCGGCGCCAAGTCTGTTACCGGCTCTCCAACCGGTTCACCGGCAGCCTTACGTCAGTTACTGCAATTTGCTGCGCGTAAAAATATTGCCCCACAAATTGAAGTCTTCCCGATGTCACAGCTGAATCAGGCCATTGAACATCTGCATTCCGGTAAAGCGCGTTACCGGATTGTACTTAAAGCGGATTTTGAAGCTTAAACTCTACCTGTTTCAATCTGTCAAAAAGACCCAGCAATTGGGTAATGCCAGTCAATTAAGGAATTGACTGGCATTTTATTTTTTAAATTCATGATCATACTTGATAGGTAGAAAAGTCATCCGCAACTGTTTGAGACATGAGGTGTATTGCACCGCAAGATTAAAAAATGATTGTTTCTGCGACAAATTTACTAGTCGATGGTGGCTGACGAGTTTTGCGGTGAGGAGTGTTGCTCCGCAAGATGCCTTCCTTGCGAAGCTTCGCTTCTCATTTG
This sequence comes from Acinetobacter sp. CIP 64.7, assembly GCF_000369745.1. Taxonomy (GTDB): domain Bacteria; phylum Pseudomonadota; class Gammaproteobacteria; order Pseudomonadales; family Moraxellaceae; genus Acinetobacter; species Acinetobacter fasciculus. The sequence continues at coordinate 67,777 of NZ_KB850183.1, forward strand.
GGCGAAACCAAAGTAACAAATGATTTACAAGTATTTGATTTAGAACGTTAAGACTCCGTCGTGAATGACTAAAAAATTAAAGATTTTACTTATAAACTCCTTAACTGATCAGCATTACAGCAATTGGGTCTTTTTTTTATTGCAGGGCTTCAGGCAAAACTGCAAGGCCTGAAGGCTTGGCCAGCTCTGCTTTCATCTTTTGCAACATCTGATACGGCTGCTGCTGTACGAACATATTTACAAAAGTTAAGGGAATCGAGCCTTCCGGATTGGCATAACCATAAGTTGAAACCTTGACCTGATTATTGGCCAGCTTTTGAAAAGTCCAATCCCCTTGATAATCGGTCAAACGTACATAGTTTGGATTTAAGGGATAGCCGGTCTGAATGGCTTTATTCTTGATACTGATTTGTCCATTAGGTTGCTTGATCATCTTGCCCTGCACAATCAGATCACGGTCTTTTAAGGGAAATGGAAAATCCAGCACCATATACAAAGTGAAATCGCCTTTTTTATCATCGCGGGACAAGACCTTGATGCTGCCCATATAGGGCACCCATTGTACTGCATGCTCGATATCCAGAATCAGCGACACGGCATTTTCAATCGGGGCATGGTAGGTGGTTTCAGCTTTATACAGAAAGACCGGGTTTTGCTGGTTCTGATAAGTCCAGACCTTGATATTATTTTTATCAATACTAAGTTTGGTATTCTCGGCCGGCTTGGCCTGCGCAATGGCACCAAGCGCCACTGCACAGAGCAGGAAAATCATTTTTTGCATTTTTTATTCGTCTTATTTTAGTTGTAGATTTTTTTATAAATGATTTTGACGCAGTTTTAAACCTGAATATCGTTAAAACCAAGCACGTCTTTCATATCATATTTACGCGCTTCACGGCCGACGACCCAGGCTGCAGCACGTACCGCACCAGAAGCAAAGTTCATGCGATTGGTGGCTTTATGAGTAATTTCCACACGTTCCCCATCGGCAATAAACATCGCGGTATGTTCACCGACAATATCGCCACCGCGAATGGTCTGGAAGCCAATGCTCTTACGCTCACGCGGCCCGGTATGACCTTCGCGACAATACACTGCATCTTCTTTCAGGTCACGGCCTAAAGCCTCCGCAATCGCTTCACCCCACATAAGTGCAGTCCCCGATGGTGCATCCACTTTATGACGGTGATGTGCCTCAATCACTTCGATATCCACCGTATCGCCAAAGACTTTCGATGCCAGTTCAAGCAGTTTAATCGATACGTTCACACCGACTGAATAATTCGCTGCATAAACCACAGGGATTTCAGCTGCTGATTCATCTAAATAAGCTTTTTGCTCATCATTCATCCCCGTGGTACCAATCACGATGGCAACACCTGCTTCACAGCAAATTTTCAGATGATTGACGGTCGCTGCCGGTGCGGTGAAATCAATCACGACATCACAGTTTTTGACCACCTCTGCAAGACTACCCACCACCTTGACACCGACTGCACCAATCCCGGCAAGTTCGCCCGCATCTGCGCCTAATAGGGTACTTTCAGGGCGTTCTACTGCAGCTGCCAATTGATAACCGGCTTCATGCACAGCCTGAATGAGGATACGCCCCATACGGCCGCCTGCACCCAAGATTCCAATGCGTGGTGTAGCTGACATAACATAGTCCTGATGTTGATCCAAAATTGCTCTTACTATAGCAAAACTGCGGAATAACACTAAGATGCATTGCATAAAAATCAATGAAAATACTCAAAGAGCGAAATCACTGATATTGATAAGAGTTTCCATCAGGTCTTTGGAATTATGGGCTAGATATCATCCAGGCCGAGCGATATGGATCAATAGTACGCATGAACCTAACCGTTATCAAAAAGCAGCTTTCAAATCAGATGGAGAACATTCAAGCTTCGGGGGCAGATTAGGATCCTTTCAATTCAGCTCAGCTTATCTCTCACTGAAGCGATGAACCTAAGTCACTTAGGAATGATCTACACAATTTTGAAGATTTTTCCACTTAAGGTACTTTGAAAGCACATTTCAAAACTGGGACGAATATCTTCACCATCTACAGTGATATGTTTTATATTGGAATGAGATTGTGTTTTAGAAAAATGATGATCGACTGTTGCTTGAATAGCGTGTTGAGCCCCAAACTGATCCTTTACACTAATACTTTGTTTAAGCATATCTATACCTTTAATAATAGTTAAAGTGGCAAAATATCCACTAAAAATTGATGTTTCTGAATTTTATCTTTAAATAACTTTATGATTTAGCTTAAATAATTGATTTATAGAAGTATAGAATGTACGACCATCTAAGTTTAAATCTACCTCAACTCCAGATGAAAGAAGAACTCTTTTACCCACTTCAATTCTTTTTAAACCCTGACGTGTATTTTGCATTTTATTGAGAGGAATTAACGAAACAATAATTTCAGTACCATTTTTAGATTTTGCAATTAAATCATTTATTTTTAACAACTTGAATCCTGTTTTTCTAAAGATTTTTCCAATTTGGAAAATAACTTAAAATTAAATTTGAACGATAAAAAAAGCACTTATTAAGTGCTTTTTTTACTGTTTATTCTTGCTTAGATAGCAACAATATTTACAGCATTCGGTCCTTTTTGACCTTGAGCTACACTGAATTCGACCAGCTGGCCTTCAAGCAAGGTTTTAAAACCTGAACTCGCAATTTCACTGAAATGAGCAAAAACATCTGGACCTGATTCTTGTTGAATAAAACCAAAACCTTTAGTTTCGTTGAACCACTTTACAGTACCTTTAACAACATTTGAGTTTGACATAATATATCCTAATAATTTTTAATAATTTTTTAGTCATTTTATAGACTGATTATAACTTTGAAATAATAAAGAATGAGACTTAAAATCTGAAAAAAAACGAAGGATTATGACTAAAACTACGATACTTAAAGAAGATTTACCGAAACAAGACTTTTTTCTAGTTAAGTTAACTATACACGAAAAATTTAATTAATCAAGTTTTCTTATATATATATTTATTTTATTTATTAAAAATGAAATTTTAAAAATTTATAGTGATTTCAATAAGATTAAGCTTTCATTGTCATGATAACAAAATAAGAGTAATCTGCTGTACTGGTAAATTTGATAAGTAATGAATGCGATTATATAGCTCTGTAATAACAATATTGGCCTTTTTAATTTCGGGAATGATGCTTTTTTCTCACTTACAAAATATCTATCACCCTCCAAATTTGGACTCATACTTTCTATTTAGATAGTCAAATATAAAAACAGAAACCGCTTTTTAGGCGGTTTTTATGTTTAAGCGATACCTATCAACTAATAAATAGCATCTTCTAATCTAGAGTATCTTATCTACATAATAAAAAAGGACGCCTCAGCGTCCTCTTTTACTTTCACTCAATTAATCAAACAAACGATCAAAGAATGATTTTTTCTTTGGTGAGGATTTGCTGTCTTCCCCATCCATGGTTTCTTGCAATTCTTTTAACAGTTCACGTTGACGTGCACTTAAATTCACTGGAGTTTCCACCACAATACGGCACAGCAAGTCACCTTGCATGCTGGTACGTACCGGTTTAACACCCTTACCACGTAAGCGGAACAGTTTACCCGTTTGCGTACCTTCAGGAATTTTCAAGCTAACACGGCCATCCAGCGTAGGAATCTGAACTTCCTTACCTAAGGCTGCATCAGCAATCGATACCGGCACATCCATATACAGATCAGCGCCATCACGCTGGAAGATTTCGTGCTCGCGCACCACCACTTCTACGTACAAGTCACCTGACTGACCATCACGGATCGCCTCACCTTTACCGGTCAAACGTACGCGGTCGCCATTGTCCACACCCGCAGGAATAGTGACTTCCAGGGTTTGCTGACGGTCTGACACACCTGAACCATGACATTTATTACATGGGTTCTTGATGATCTTGCCCTGACCACGACAGGTACTACAGGTTTGTTGTACCGAGAAGAAACCTTGCTGCATACGCACTTGACCAGCACCATGACAGGTACGGCAGGTTTCTACATCGTTTGGATTTTTCGAGCCTTTACCATCACAGGCATCACAAGGTGCCGGTGCAGTAAAGGTAATGGTTTTCTTGACGCCCTTGACTGCTTCTTCCAGGGTCAGTTCCATGACATAGCGTAAGTCGGAACCACGGCGTGCACGTTGCTGGCCACGACCACCGCCACCACCAAAAGCACCACCGAAAATATCACCGAACTGGCTGAAAATGTCTTCTGCGCTGAAACCACCGCCGAAGCCGCCACCGCCGCCCATACCACCTTCAAAGGCCTGATGGCCCATACGGTCATACATGCTGCGCTTTTCACCATCAGAGAGCACTTCGTAAGCTTCTGCAGCTTCTTTGAATTTCTCTTCAGCTTCAGCATTGTCCGGGTTACGGTCTGGATGATATTTCATCGCCAACTTACGGTAGGCTTTTTTGATTTCATCATCACTAGCGGTTTTAGCGACGCCTAAAACCTCATAATAATCACGTTTAGCCATGTCTGGCGATGCTCCTCACGGAATTTTGTTAATATTCAACTGAGGTCTAAAATTGGGTTCAAACCTGATTTTACAAGGGGAAATATGAAAAAAGTTATGTGTTTTAGAACACAGCTTTGTTTTGAGAGAATTTATAGAAGCCTTTAAACCAGGCATTGAGCAGAAAAATAAAGGCAATAAAGCTGAAAATCACCCCGGTCACCACACAGGCTTTGACCCATAAGTGGCTGTCCCAGGCAAAGAAAAACAATGGAATAAACCACAATGCAGCGAAGAGCGCCAAAATGGTATAAATCACGATATTACGCATGATCCACAGTGCCTGTGCCTGTAACCAGACTTCAGCATAATCAACCTGGGTGACTTTACGTGCGAACCAGTAAGCAAATACCCCGCTAAATACGGTAAATAAGGCCAAAAACATGAAGACATAGGCCACGGCTACGGAACGTCGCATCTTGGTTAATGTCACTGGAGTCATGTCTGGTTCAACCTCATTACTGCCCTGGCAGTAAGGCCAAAACAGCAATTTTTTATTTTTTGAATTATAAAAATCTCAGGTGCTACTATATTGAAAATTTCAAAATTTCGCACCTGAAATTATGACAATTTTAAACAGAATTTAAACTTTTTTCACTTTAAACCACTGTGCATATAGTGCAGGCAGGAAAAACAGGGTCAACAGGGTTGCCACAATCAAGCCCCCCATAATCGCCACCGCCATCGGCCCGAAAAAAATACTCCGCGACAAAGGAATCATAGCCAGTACAGCAGCCAGTGCGGTTAATACAATCGGACGACAACGACGTACTGTGGCATTGATGATGGCATCCCACTGCGACTCTCCGGTCTGAATATCCTGCTCAATCTGATCGATCAAAATCAGCGAATTGCGCATGATCATTCCGGATAATGCAATCGTCCCGAGCATCGCAACAAAACCGAAAGGTTTATTGAAAATTAACAGGAATAACACCACTCCGATAATGCCCAAAGGTGCGGTCAGGAACACAATAAAGGCACGTGAGATGCTTTTGAGCTGAATCATCAGCAGGGTCATGACCACTGCGAGAAATAAAGGCATGCCGGCATTAACCGAGTTCTGCCCGCGAGCCGATTCTTCAACTGTACCGCCCACTTGCAGCAGATAGCCATTCGGCAGCTCTGCCCGGATTTTTTCTAGTGGCTCTTTGAGTTCATTAACCACAGTAGCGGGCTGTAACTTGCTGCGAATGTCGGCACGCACGGTAATGGTCGGTAAACGATTCCGATGCCAGATCAGACCTTCTTCAAAGCTGTATTCAATTTTAGCCAGCTGCGCCAAAGGTACTGATGTACCGGTTGCAGTCGGAACAGCCAGACTGGCTAAAGATGCTACCTCCACCCGTTCAGCCTGAGCACCACGTAAACGGATTTCGATCAGTTCACGTTTTTCACGGTACTGATCAATACCGGCCCCCAAAATCGAGCTGTTCAGCACATTGGCCAGTTCACTGCTACTCACCCCCAACTGACGGGCACGATCCTGATCGATCTGCAATTTGATGACTTTGCTCGGCTCCCCCCAGTCCAGATGCACATTGGTGGTATTCGGATTTTCTCCCACGGTGGCTGCAACTTTCTGCGCCCATTCACGGACTAATCCTAGGTCTTCACCCGATACCCTGAACTGCAGTGGATAACCCACAGGTGGGCCATTTTCCAGCAAGGACACCCGGGTACGCACTTCTGGCAATAACTTTCGAATCTGATCACTTAAGGATTTACGGATTTCATTTCGATCCTCTAAAGAGGATGCCAGCACTACAAACTGGGCAAAACTGGTTTGCGGCAACTGCTGATCGAGCGGTAAATAGAAACGCGGCGATCCCATCCCGACATAAGCCACATAGTTATCAATACCCTCTTGTTTCGATAAAAAGGCTTCGACTTTTTTTACTGCAGCTTCAGTGGCTTTCAGTGATGCACCTTCTTCAAGTTTGAGATCCACCAGAATTTCAGCTCGATTTGAAGGTGGAAAAAACTGCTGCGGCACCAGCTTAAACATTAAAATGGACAGGATAAAAATCCCGACCGTGGCAGCAATGACAGTTTTACGATAGGTCACACAGGCATCGACCCAACGACGAAAACCCTGATAAAACCGGGTTTGATAAGGATCATAATGTTCACCGGCATGATGCACAAGCGGCTGAGGTTCTGGCTGTTTGCGCAGACGTGCCCAGAGCCGCTGATACCACGGCGCTTTTTGAATTAAATCTTTGTTGAAATCCGGTAAAAGTTTATCACCTAAATATGGCACAAACAGTACTGCGGCCAGCCAGGACACCAGCAATGCGATGGTCACCACCTGGAAAATCGAACGGGTATATTCCCCGGTACTCGAGGCTGCAGTGGCGATCGGCAGAAAACCGGCAGCGGTAATCAGGGTTCCGGTCAGCATCGGAAAAGCCGTGGTGCGCCAGGCATGCCCGGCCGCCTGTAAACGGCTATAACCCTGCTCCATTTTAATCGCCATCATTTCAATCGCGATAATGGCATCATCGACCAAAAGACCGAGGGCCAGAATCAGGGCCCCCAAGGAAATTTTATGCAGTCCGACATCAAACAGCTGCATACCGGCGAAAGTCATGGCCAGCACCAGCGGAATCGAGAAAGCCACCACCAGACCGGTCCGGAAACCGAGCGAGAAAAAACTGACCAGCAATACGATAATCACCGCTTCTGCCAGCACTTTCATAAATTCGTTAATACTGCGTTTGACTGCCACCGGCTGGTCGGAGACTTTTTTCAGCTCCATGCCGAGTGGCAGGGTTTTTTGCAGGCGGGCGAATTCCTGTTCCAGATTTTTACCCAAGGCAATGATGTCCCCGCCCTTGCGCATCGATACAGCAATACCAATGCCGTTTTCGCCCATAAAGCGCATCCGCGGTTGTGCCGGATCACTAAAGCCTCGATAGACTTCTGCGACATCTCCCAGCTGAATGGTTTTGCCATTGACCAGCAGCGGCATCTGTCTTAACTCTTCAACACTGTTTAATGCACCACTGACCCGCACCTGAATCCGGTCTGAACTGGTTTCAAAAAAACCGGACTGGGTGGTGGCATTTTGCTGCTGCAGGGCTTGCTGAATCGCCATGACTGGAACGCCCAGCTGAATGGCCTTGGTATTGGAAATCTCAATCCAGATTTTCTGGTCTTGCAGGCCAATCAGCTCAACTTTGGCAACATCTTTGACCCGTTGCAATTGCAGCTGTAAGCGGTCGGCGTATTCCTTGAGGGTCGCATAGTCAAAATCTTTACCCTTGAGCACATAAATATTGCCAAAGGTATCGCCGAATTCATCATTAAAGAACGGACCTTGTACCCCTTGTGGCAATTCATACCGAATATCGCCCACCTTCTTGCGCACGTTATACCAGACATCCGCGACATCTTTCGAAGCCAGAGAATCCTTGGCAACAAAAGTCACCATGGATTCACCCGGACGCGAATAGGCCATGATGCGGTCATACTGACCCGTGGTCATCAGTTCCTTTTCAATCCGGTCAGTGACCTGTAGGGATACTTCTTTGGCACTCGCACCCGGCCAATAGGTCTGGATCACCATGACTTTAAAGGTAAAAGGCGGATCTTCACTTTGTGACAGTTTGGAATAAGAGACGATGCCGATCAGACCCAGCAGGATCATGAAATACAGCACCAGACCTTTATTTTTTAAGGCCCATTCCGACAGGTTAAAGTTCATGCTTAACTCCCTGCCTGAATGGTCACACGACGGTTTTCACGATCAATCGGATTGATTTTTTGCTGGTTACGCAGCAGATGTACGCCGCCAATCACCACATAGTCTTCCGGCTTGAGGCCACTGAGTACAGGAACACTGTCCCGGCCATAGGCACCGAGCTGGACCGGGACTTTACGCAAGGTATGATCCGGCTGAACCACCATGACATAAGCCTGCTGATCCGTTGCCGAGACACTGGATAGCGGCACACTGAGCATATTGTCGCGGCTGTGCTGAAAAAATACCCGGGCACTTTGCCCCAGCTGGATCTGACCATTGCCTTCACGTAAGGAAACTTTAACCCGAAAGGTACGCGACTGGTCCGCTGCTGGTGAAATCTCGCGGACAAAAGCGGCAAATTCCTCTTCAGGTTTGGACCATAATGTCACTGTAGCTGCCTGTCCAACCTTGATCTCCGAAATAGCCTGTTCCGGTACGCCAATTACCACTTCACGCTCACCGGCAATCGCCAGTTCATACGCCGCCTGCCCGGCAGCCACCACCTGTCCTGTTTCTATATTGCGTGCAGTGATCACGCCGTTTCTGGTGGCAATCAGCTGGTTATAAGCAGTCTGGTTTTTAGCGGTATCGTAGTTGGATTGTGCCTGTTTCAGATTTGATAGGGCGGTCTTGTACTGGTTTTCGATCGCGTCATATTGTGAGCGGCTCACGGCATTGGATGGCAATAACTGCTTGAAACGTTGTAATTCATCCTGAGCAATCTTAGTAGCAGACTGCGCGCTTTCCAGCTGGGCACGTGCTGCATTCAGCTGCAGCTGGGCATCTTTGACATCCAGAGTTGCCAGGACTTGCCCGGCTTTGACCTGGTCACCCACATCAGCGAAGCGCTGGGTCACCTGCCCAGCGACCCGAAATGCCAGCGCCGTTTGCTGGCGTGCCTGCACATCACCGGCATAACTTTTTAATTCATGCTGTGAAGTGGTGGGTGTCGCCACCATGACAAAGGGAACTTCCTGTTGTGCTGCAGCAGTATCTTTGCTGCACCCGCTTAAAGTCACGCTGCAAAGCACCACCATGCCAGCCAATACGCTGTAAATCCTGCTCATCTTATTCGCTCTTATCTGATCGTCTTTTTTAGGGCAAACTATGCTGATATATTGAATTGCTTGTTTTTTAATTAATATACCACCCGGTACACTAATTAAAACTCAAGCTTCAAAGCAATGACCGTATTGACTTTTTTTGGAAGAAATTGTGCAAATACCTGTAGGACGACCCAAGGATCTGGAAAAGCGTCAGCGCATCCTCAGCGTGGCCAAAGCGCTGTTTTTAGCGCATGGCTATCATGCCTCCAGCATGAACCAGATTGCACGTGAGGCAGGTGTGACCAAGCTGACGGTGTATAACCATTTTCAGGACAAGGCGACCCTGTTTAGCTGTGCGATTGAGGATACCTGTGAAGCCATTCTGCATGAACATCCTCAGCTCTTGCAGCCGAGCAGTGACTTTGCGCAGGAGTTTTATCAGGCCTGTCAGCGCGCTTTAAATATTATTAATTTACCAGAAGCGATCAAGCTGGACCTGTTACTGATGGAACTGGCCTCGCAGCAAAGTCCTCTGGCAGAACAGTTTTATGAGGCCTCGCATAGCAAACTGGATGCAGTCTGGAATGATTTCTTTGCTCTGGCCCAACAGTACAGCTTTATTCAGGTCGATCTTCCAGAAAAACAGACCGAGCTGATCGTGTCCCTGCTGACCGGAACCCGTCATCAGAAAATCCTGCTGGGTCTCAGCCCTCCCCCTTCAAGCGCAGAACAGCAACAGATCATTAGCGAGGCCATTGAACTGTTTATGCTGAAATATGCTCTGCCTGACTAAAGCCTTCTCTCAGGATCGAGCACCGATAACCATATGTGGCCTAAAATTTGCTAAAAAAGCAGCCAATGCTCTGCAACTTTTGTCTCTAAGGGACTTGGATTGTCATGCAGTCGCGGTATAGTCAAAGCATGCATGTGAGGGAATAAAAAATGATTCAACAGATTGATGCACCACTACGCGAAGACGTACGCTTACTGGGTAATTTGCTTGGGGAAACCTTAAAATTACATGCCGGGCAGGATTTGTTTAATCAGATCGAGCAGATCCGTGCCCTATCCAAAGGCGCTCGCGATGGACAGGTCGAAGCAGAAAAACAACTGGAACAACTATTTTTGAGTCTAGAAGATGCAGAAATCCTGCCGCTGACCCGCGCCTTTACCCACTTTTTAAACTTTGCCAATATTGCCGAACAATATCATGTGGTACGTCGTCGCCGTCAGAGCGAGTTTGATGACACTGCAGAATCGCCCAATCCTCTGGTGCCTTTATTTGAAAAATTTAAACAGCAGGAGATTTCTGCCGATACGCTGTATCAGCAAATCTGTGAACTGAAAATTGAACTGGTTCTGACCGCGCATCCCACAGAAGTCAGCCGCCGTACCCTGATTCAAAAATATGACGGTATCAATAATGCCCTGTCCAAATTTGACCAGCAGAAACTGACTCCACGTGAACGTCAGGCAGTTCTGGCCGATCTGAAACAGCTGATCAGCTCTGCCTGGCAAACCGATGAAATCCGTCAGCATCGTCCAACTCCGATTGATGAAGCCAAATGGGGCTTTACCACCATTGAGCAGACCTTGTGGAATGCGGTTCCGAAATTTATCCGGGAACTGAATAGCATGGTCACAGAACAGTGTGCTCAGAACCTGCCCCTAGATGTGGCACCGGTACGTTTTGCCTCCTGGATGGGCGGTGACCGCGACGGCAACCCGAATGTGACCCATACCGTCACCCAGGAAGTGCTGTGGCTGTCGCGCTGGAAAGCAGCCGACCTTTATGTACGCGATATTGAAAACCTGCGCTGGGAACTGTCTATCCAGCAATGTAGCCCGGAAATTTCCGAAGCCTTGGGCCAGCCCCATCCTGAACCCTACCGTGAATATTTACGTGACACCCGTACCCGCCTGAAAGCCACACGGCACTGGCTGGCAGAAAAATTAAAAGGCAATGATGCCGATGACAGTCTGGTGATTAAAAGTAAAGACGAACTTTTACAGCCACTCCTGACCTGCTACCGTTCGCTGATGGACTGCAATCTGGCCGAAATTGCCAATGGCAGCCTGCTGGACTTTATTTACCGGGTCAACAGTTTTGGGATCGAACTGCTAAAACTGGATATCCGTCAGGAATCGGGTCGTCACCGTCAGGCGATTTCTGCGATTACCGAATATTTAGGACTGGGGAATTTTGAAACCTGGACTGAACAGGCACGGCAAAACTTTTTACTGCAAGAGCTGCAAAGCAAACGTCCGTTGCTGCCAAAACATCTGAATGAGCCAGCAGGCAGCCTGATTGAACATCCGGATGTACAGGAAGTGTTTGCCACCATGCGTACGCTAGCCGAGCAACCGAGCGAATCTCTGGGTGCTTATATCATCTCGATGGCGGAATATCCAAGTGATGTGCTGGCGGTTTTATTGCTACAGAAAGAAGCCGGCATCAAGCAGGCGCTACGGGTGGTTCCCCTGTTTGAAACCTTAAAAGATCTGGATGGCGCAGCCGCAACCATGTCGACCCTGTTCAATATGCACTGGTACAAACAGCATATTCAGGGCAAACATGAGGTCATGATTGGCTATTCGGATTCTGCCAAGGATGCTGGTTTTATGTCGGCCAACTGGGCCCAATATCGTGCCCAGGAAGAACTGACCGCAGTTGCCCAACAACATGGCGTGCAATTGACCCTGTTCCATGGTCGTGGCGGTTCAATTAGCCGTGGCGGTGCGCCAACCCAGCAGGCACTCTTCTCTCAACCGCCAGGGTCGATTTCAGGTGCGATCCGGGTGACTGAACAGGGCGAAATGATCCGTTTCAAATTCGGTCTGGAAGAAATCGCCCTGCAGAATCTGGAAATTTATACCGCTGCAACACTGGAAGCGACCTTACTCCCGCCACCTGAACCCAAACAGGAATGGCGCGACTTGATGCATCAAATGACCGAGCTATCGGTGCAGGTCTATCGCCAGACCGTCCGGGAAAATCCGCATTTTGTGAAATACCTGCGTACCGTCACGCCAGAACTTGAACTGCAAATGCTGCCACTGGGTTCACGGCCGGCGAAACGTAAAGTCAGTGGTGGGATTGAATCACTGCGAGCGATTCCCTGGGTCTTTGCCTGGACCCAGATTCGCCTGATGTTACCGGCCTGGCTCGGTACCGGTGCTGCATTAAATGCGGTACTGGATCAGGGACAACGCACGGTACTGGATGAGATGCTGGCAGAGTGGCCGTATTTTCAGACCCTGATTGATATGCTGGAAATGGTACTGTCCAAAGCCGATGCCAATGTGGCGCTATATTATGAATCGCATTTGACTCAGGATGAAGATCTTAAAGTTCTGGGAACAGAACTGCGTCAGCGTTTGCAGGATGCTGTACAAACCCTGTTGAGCTTAAAAGGCGAATCGAAACTCCTGAGCAGTAACGGTGTACTGGATCAGTCGATGAAAGTACGTAAACCCTATTTGTTACCGCTGCACTTACTGCAAGCTGAACTGATGAAACGTCGCCGTTTATATCTGGAACAGCAGCAGGCTGAAAATACCCCGGTCGATCATGCCTTAATGGTCAGCATTGCCGGCATTGCAGCCGGTTTACGTAATACCGGCTGATTTTTCGCCCTCGCATTCAAAGCACATCCTGGTGATGTGCTTTTTTTGTACATGAATTGGCCAAAACCACTCACTGCATCGTATTTTTTATAACTAAAATAACAAATCTTTATGAGTGAATTTTAAGCATAGCTATATGATTAATCCACTGATTTAACGCTACTTTTATATTAAAAATATTTACCAATTGATAAAAAATAAATAAAAGTCAATGAATTAACTTGAACAAAAAGTTGAAAGGAGTGATTAAAACTTCCAAAAAACCGGAGTATGATGTGCACAATTTATCTTTTGAGTGCTCATTTTATGTCCAGTTGGTTTCCCAAATGGCGCCCGTATGAGGGCAGTATCGATGCACGACCAGTAGGTACCGCAGAGTATTTGCCACCCGCACAAACGGTAGTTTTGGGTGTACAGCATGCCTTTGCCATGTTTGGCGCAACCGTACTGGCACCTTTTTTAATGGGCTTTGATCCAAACCTGGCAATTTTAATGTCAGGGATCTGTACCATCCTGTTCTTTTTAATCACCGGTGGCCGGGTTCCAAGTTATCTAGGTTCAAGCTTTGCCTTTATTGGTGTGGTCATCGCAGCAACAGGTTATGCAGGTGGTGGCGGACTGAATCCAAATATTGGCGTTGCAGCAGGCGGGATTATCGCATGTGGCATCTTCTATGCACTCATGGGCTTTCTGGTCATGGCGACGGGCACCCGCTGGATTGAAAAGTTGATGCCACCGGTGGTCACCGGTGCTGTGGTGATGATCATTGGCCTGAACCTTGCTCCAGTCACAGTGAAAAGCGTGATGGGCAATACCTTCAATATGTGGATGTCCCTGGTCACTGTGCTGTGCATGGGTTCAATTGCCGTATTCACCCGTGGCTTATTACAGCGCCTGCTGTTATTGGTCGGCCTGTTATTGGCTTATCTGATTTACTTTGTACTCAGTAATGTCATGGGTTATGGCACTGCGATCAACTTCCTTCCTATTCAGCAAGCAGCCTGGTTCGGTTTACCGACTTTCCACGCACCGACCTTTGAATTGAATGCCATGTTGATCATTGCGCCGATTGCCTTGATTCTGGTGGCTGAAAATCTGGGCCATATTAAAGCCGTAGGCGCGATGACCGGTGAAAACCTGGATCCGCATATTGGTAAAGCCTTTGTGGCAGATGGTGTTGCAACCACTTTAGCCGGTGGTGTAGGTGCGCCGGGTATGACCACCTATGGTGAAAACATTGGTGTGATGGCCGTGACACGGGTTTACTCGACCATCATCTTTGCAGTCGCGGGTGTCTTTGCTGTGTTCCTGGGTTTATCGCCTAAGTTTGGTGCGATTATTCACACGATTCCGACAGCGATTCTGACCGGTGCTTCGATTGTAGTCTTTGGTTTGATTACCATTGCCGGTGCCAAAATCTGGATTGAGAACAAGGTCGATTTCTCACAGAACAAGAACCTGATGGTGGCTGCGGTGACCATTATTTTAGGTACGGGTGATTTTGCCCTGACTTTTGGTAGCTTCAATCTGGGTGGTATTGGTACGGCAACGTTTGCCGCATTAATCCTGAACTGGTTCTTTAGTCTGGCAGATAAAAAATAACCGTAAAAATTGAAAATTTATAGCAGCCCTTAGGCTGCTTTTTTTATCTTTATATTTTGCAACCTTGCGATGAAAGAAATGAAAAGAAGCCCCGCAAGGCTTCTGTTAAAGCACAAGTCTGGTTAAGGGCGAAACTCTTTCAATTCACGTTGAATGAAATAATGAAACATTTCACGATACAGATGTTCAATAAATTCCTGATCGACGCCCTGCTGCTGCGCCAGTGCTCTGACATGTTCTACAATCTGTTCCATACGTTCAGGTGACTGTAAATCGGTTTCAGTTTTTTTAAAACGGGTGGTTTGATCAACATAAAATTGACGCGCAGCGATCAGCTCAACTAAAGCTGTATCAATGGCATCGATCTGTTGACGTGCATGTTCTAATGATTCAGCTTTGATCTTTTCCATGTTTTTTCAATTCACTTTCAGTTTGATTATTACTCTTATACTTTTCTTCTAACACATTACTGAAAATACTTTCAATCATCCAGACCCGATATAAGCTATTAAATGTATAACTTTGATCATCTATGCGTAACTCCAGTACCGGAAAGTTTGGCTGCGACTTCATTTCACAGAGCATATCATTGTCCTGCAACTTGGCCAGAATATCGTCCTGGCTCAGCTCGGCAATGTTGAGTTGCTGCTGCATACGCTTAAAATGCGGTGCATAGGACAAGTCTTGACCACGGGTCCAGACAGCTTGCAAGATCTGATACATGGCCTCGATGCGCTGTTCTTCAGGACAGCTATAAAATAACTGCGCCATGGGGGCAATCGCCGGCTCAGTCGGGCGGCAGAACGGGGTAAATTCGACCTCAGTCCGTTTCGACAAACGCGTGGCCAGACTCCAGTCAAACTCATCCCGGCCGCGATAAGACAAAGGATAGACCTTCATCTGGATATTATAATAATCCGCCAGTTCTTCTTTGATATAGGCCAGCAACAACCAGGAAATCGGATCTTCCAGCGCAATATATAAATCCAGTTCCGGGTCCATCGACTGGATCTCGTTCAGCTCTTCGGCATCACTGATCAGATGCTCACGCCATTCAATATGATTGATCAGGAAAATCGGATTGCCGGTGAGCAGTTTCTGCTGCTCCAGACGCCGGGTTAAACGTAACAGGTCGTCCACCGCCTGATACTGGCGGCCCCCCAAATCAAAATAGCTGGCCAGAACCGGAGTCTGGTCAAAAATGCGTTCGGGAAAATCCTGTGGCTGATGATGGCGGCTGGCCATGGCATATAAGGTACGTAATTTTCCGGTCTGCTTTTGCCAGAGCATATGAAATACATCTTCCAGCAGATACAGGAAATCCTGCCCGCGCAGCGGGGTGCGCCGTAAAATCAGTTCCGCCTGTTGCAAGGCTTCAGCGCTTGGCAATTCTGGCGTGTCATGAAAACTGAAACGATGCTGTTTCGACAAGATCTTGGCATCATTAATCGTGTAGTGCTGCCATTCATCAAAAGACATCTGGTTCGGCGCTTCGGCATGCTCACTGGAAATGATCACTTTCAGCGGCTTGAGTTCTGGACTTAAAATTTCTTCGAGCTGGGGCAACTGTTGTACCGCCAGATAACTGTACACATCATCCAGTCTTAAATGGATACTCAGCCCATCTTGAATAGATAACACCGTTTGACGGGTCGGTTTTTGGTAAAACCAACTCGATCGGATTGGATCAAACCAACGGCGTAACAGGGACATGAGATCGGCCTCGACAAGAATGACGGTGCGCAGCTCAACCATGAGAAGCTGCGCAGAATAATCTATTTTTAAGATCGCAGAAGCCAAAGCCCTGCATGGTGTAACAACTTATATCAAGTCTTGACATACTCCCGCCACTTTCGACTAGCTCAAGTGGGGGATTCTAAAAGCAAAAGCTCTTAGGTGACTTCCTCACGGATTTCACTTGCTTTCTGCTTCACAGGGCGATCTTTACCGCATCTTCCCTCGACAGACAAAACGGTATGTCCCACCGCTAAAATGTTACGAGAAGCGTTAATATCTGCATTCTCGCTAAAACCACAACTAACACACTCAAACTTAGCCTGAGTAGGTCTATTTTCTTTTGCAACATGACCGCATGAACTACAAGTCTGACTTGTATATCTAGGGTCAATCTTAACGAGTAAACCACCTCGCCATTGTTGCTTATACTCCAACATATTGACAAGCATTGACCAACCTTGATCTAGGATTGATTTGTTTAAGCCTGATTTAGCTTTAACATTCTTTCCTTTTTCTTCGATTGAGCCTTTGGCTGACTTCGACATATTGGCTACTTTTAAGTCCTCAACTACGATCATTGCGTGGTTTTTGCTGAGAGTTGTCGTGACTTTGTGCAAGTAGTCATGCCGAATATTGGCAATATGATGATGTAATTTATTGATCCTTAAATTAAGTTTTTTCCAATTTTGACTAAATTCGGTTTTCTTTCTCAACTTGCGTTGAAGCCTAGCCAACTTTACTTGGTTGGCTTTAAAACTATTGATTGGGTCAAATACCTGACCTGTTGATATTGTAATTAATTGCTTAATGCCAAGATCAACACCAATTGTAGATTTTGATGGATGAATTGGTTGTTCGATTTCACGGTTAGTACAAAATGAAACATACCAAAGCCCACAAATTTTCTTAATTGTAATACTTGTAATTTTACCAACAATTTCTTGTGATTTTTTAAATCTTATCCAACCTGTTTTTTTAGGCAAAGAAACTCGATCACCAATAACCTCACAATCTGCAAATGGAAGTCTAAAAGATTGCTCACCATCTAATTTCTTCTTGAATCTTGGCATGAGTGGTCTAAGCTCAATCTCACCACCATCAGCCAATTTAAAAAAATTGGGTTTACGTGGTTTCCGCTTGTTTTGCTTTAAACGAGCTTGTTCTTTTTTGTTGTAAAACTTACCCCATGCTTGAGCAAGATCACGTATTTTTTGCTGTAAGCAAGCTGAATATGTTTGACCAAGAAAAGAAAATTCAGGTGTTTTTTTAAGGGGTACTAATTTTTTTTCAATGCTTTCGTAACGAATATATTCATCTTTAGCAAACATTTCAAATGATTTAGCGAGAATTTGATTCCACACAAAACGAGCAGAACCTATTGCTTGATTAAGCAATATTTCCTGTTCTTGGTTAGGCAGAAGCCTAAACTTGTAGTGTTGTAAAATCTTCATTAAATCATTGTTTATAAAAGAATTGTAGTGTTTGAATTATAGCAAAAATAAGCAATAAAACCAAGAAAACATTATCTTTAATATGGCTATCGCCACTCGCTTGTATCCCCCACCTGACTGTCGGTGAGGGTCTTACGCCCGATTAAGATAAGCAAATGTTCAATGTTTAACAATGGATTAGAGGTCAAGATTCAAGTCAGTGACCGCCCCGGTTTCTGCACCTGAGGTCAGTTTGGCGAATTTGGCCAGTGCTCCATGGGTATAGTTCGGTTTTGGTTTGATCCAGGCTGCTTGACGTGCTGCAATCTCCGGCTCATCCACATGCCAGGTCATTTCCCGGGTTTCCGCATTAATTGAAATCTGGTCGCCATTTTGTACCAGACCAATCGGGCCGCCATCATAAGCTTCGGGGGTGACATGACCAATCACAAAACCGTGACTGCCACCCGAGAAGCGTCCATCGGTAATCAGGGCAACTGAAGCGCCTAAGCCCTTCCCGATAATCGCAGAGGTCGGTTTCAGCATTTCTGGCATTCCCGGGCCACCTTTGGGACCAACGCCACGAATCACCACCACTTCACCCGGCTGGACTTCGCCATCCAGAATACCGCGCATGGCACCCTGCTCACCTTCAAACACGCGAGCCGGGCCAGCAAAATGCAGTCCTTCCTTACCGGTAATTTTGGCGACCGCGCCCTTCGGTGACAGATTGCCTTTTAGAATCACCAGATGTGAGTCTTTTTTCACTGGCGCATCAAAAGGCAGAATAATCTGCTGGCCTTCCGGATAGTCCTGCACATCGGCCAGATTTTCTGCCAGCGTCTTACCTGTGACCGTCAGACATGAGCCATCCAGCATGCCGGCATCCAGCATGCGCTTCATCAGTGGTTGAATTCCACCAATCGCAATCAGTTCTGACATCAGATATTTACCTGATGGACGCACGTCGGCCACCACCGGAATATCTTTACCAATCCGCACGAAATCATCCAGACTCAATTCCACTCCTGCTGTATGTGCCATGGCTAAAAGATGCAGTACACCATTGGTCGAACCACCCAGCGCAATCAAGACTTTAATCGAGTTTTCAAAGGCGGCTTTGGTCATGATGTCGCGCGGCTTAATATCCAGTCGCAACAGGTTCATCACCGCTTCACCGGCCCGGGCACAGTCAATTTGCTTGTCTTCCGATACCGCTTCCTGTGCCGAAGAGCCCGGCAGGCTCATGCCTAAAGCTTCAATCGCAGAGGCCATCGAGTTGGCCGTGTACATACCGCCACACGAACCCGGACCTGGCAAGGAAACCTCTTCAATATGCTTGACCTGAATCGCGTTGATTTCACCTTTGGCATATTGACCCACCGCTTCAAACACTGAAATCATGTCGGTATGACCTTCACCCGGTTTGATGGTTCCGCCATAAATAAACAGCCCCGGACGGTTTAAACGGGCTAACCCCATAATGCAGCCGGGCATATTTTTGTCACAGCCACCAATGGCAATCACACCATCATAAGCCTGACAGCCGACCACGGTTTCAATCGAATCTGCGATCACTTCCCGTGACAGCAGGGAATATTTCATGCCTTCGGTGCCATTGGAAATGCCATCTGAAATGGTAATGGTATTAAAGATAATGCCCTTGCCACCCGCCGCACTCACGCCCTGCTCTACGGTTCTGGCCAGACCATCAATATGCATATTACAAGGCGTGACATTGGCCCAGGTCGAAGCAATGCCGATAAATGGCCGGTTAAAATCGGCATCCTGAAAACCGGTGGCACGCATCATGGAACGCGCCGGTGCATTTTCAATACCTTCATAAACGGGGGCAGAATGCTCGCGGATATTATCTTTACTCATTATTTTCTTCCTGGGCGTCGACTGATTTGAAACTTCAGTTTCAGCAATTTATTTTAAGACTATTGTATAGAAAGCATTCGGCATGTAAAAGAAATTACCCTATAGAAAAACATTTTGATGAATACTTAAAAAATTTTAATCACATGATCAAGCGACATGGATGTCGCCGTTTCGCTACTCTACAGGGAAGTAAAGTTAGCGGAACAAGAGCGTTTTGTTACTTTTGCGCCGTCAAAAGTAAGATTCTGCCTGCACAAAGATCATCAGAACTTTTAAAGTTATTAACGCTTTGATTTTAAGTGGATCTTCGATTTTTTTACCATACAGCCTCAAATTACCTGAGTAATTTTTAATGCTATCTCGTAGGCACTTTTACTTTTGCCGGGCCAAAAGTAAACAAAATCCCTTTGTTTGCCCGATATGGCATCCCTGCCATACGGGCAAACGTGCGACTTCCTGTCGCATTCTACTGGGCATAATTTGGAAAGTCTAAAAATAGTTTCTTGTATAAAAAAAGCACCCCATCTGGAGTGCTATTTAAATCTGTAAAATTACAAATTAGATATCACGTACTGCACCTTTCGAGGCACTGGTAGTATGCATCGCATACGCTTTCAGTGCTTTAGACACTTTACGCGGACGCTGTTCCGCAGGCTTCCAGCCTTTGGCTTCTTGTGCTTCACGGCGTGCTGCCATGGTTGCTTCGTCTACGGCCAGGTGAATAGTCCGGTTTGGAATATCAATTTCGATACGGTCACCATCTTCAACCAGACCAATCGCACCGCCTTCCGCAGCTTCAGGAGATACGTGACCGATTGAAAGGCCAGACGAACCGCCTGAGAAACGGCCATCCGTTAAAAGTGCACAGTCTTTACCCAAACCTTTCGATTTAAGATAACTGGTTGGATACAGCATTTCCTGCATGCCCGGACCACCACGTGGACCTTCGTAGCGAATTACCACCACATCACCCGCAGTGATTTTGCCGCCCAGAATCGCTTCTACAGCAGCATCCTGGCTTTCAAACACACGTGCAGTCCCGTTGAATTTCAGGATGGAATCATCCACACCCGCTGTTTTTACGATACAGCCTTCCAGTGCGATGTTGCCATAAAGTACTGCCAGGCCACCATCTTGCGAGAAGGCGTTGGCTGCATTACGGATCACGCCATTGTCACGGTCACCATCTAAACGGGCATAGTAACGGTCTTGTGAGAATGCCGTCTGCGTTGGTACACCGCCCGGCGCTGACTTAAAGAATTGATACACGTCTTCATCTTCAGTACGGATGATGTCCCATTTATCCAAGGCATCTTTTAAAGTTTTTTCATGGACGGTTGGAACAGATGTATCCAGCAAGCCTGCACGATCCAGTTCGCCCAGAATCGACATGATGCCACCGGCACGGTGTACATCTTCCATATGGACATCCTGTTTCGCTGGGGCAACCTTACAAAGAACCGGCACATTACGCGACAAACGGTCGATGTCGGTCATCGTGAAGTCGACTTCAGCCTCGTGTGCTGCTGCCAACAGATGCAGAACCGTATTGGTTGAACCACCCATTGAAATATCCAGCGTCATGGCATTTTCAAACGCTGCTTTGGTCGCGATTGAACGTGGCAACAAGCTGTAGTCATTTTGCTCATAATGACGTTTAGTGATTTCAACAATCAATTGACCCGCACGCTCGAATAATTTTTTACGATTTGCGTGGGTTGCCAGCGTAGAACCATTACCCGGTAAAGATAAACCTAAAGCTTCGGTCAAACAGTTCATGGAGTTGGCGGTGAACATGCCTGAACATGAACCACAGGTAGGACAGGCTGAACGCTCATAAGCTGCCACTTCTTCATCAGTAAAGCTGTCGTCTGCCGCAACCACCATGGCATCCACCAGGTCAATCGCGTGTTCATTGCCACGGATTTTGACCTTGCCCGCTTCCATCGGACCGCCAGAGACAAATACCACCGGAATGTTCAGGCGCATCGCGGCCATCAACATTCCCGGGGTGATCTTGTCACAGTTCGAGATACACACCATCGCATCGGCACAATGGGCATTGACCATGTACTCGACCGAGTCTGCAATCAGATCTCGTGAAGGCAATGAATACAGCATGCCGTCATGACCCATCGCAATACCGTCATCGACCGCAATGGTATTGAATTCTTTTGCTACACCGCCTGACGCTTCAATTTGACGTGCCACCAGCTGACCCAGATCTTTAAGATGCACATGACCCGGTACAAACTGGGTGAACGAGTTCACCACCGCAATAATCGGTTTACCGAAATCTTCATCTTTCATGCCGGTGGCACGCCATAAACCGCGTGCGCCAGCCATATTTCTTCCGTGTGTCGATGTTTTTGAACGATAGTCAGGCATTTTATATTTCCAACAAAGTTTGAGCTTGCAATGAATCGGGCAGATCCACTCTGGCTAAATCATACTGACAAGGAGCTTAAATCAGTTGAATTTTAAACCTATCATACTACAAGCCCTTGATTTACAAGATGGCCTTTTGGGTGTAGATGCAGGCAAAAATGTCTATAGAGAGGTTTGGATGATCTGACGATAAAAATTTCTTAATGAAATCTACTATACCGCCATCATCATCAGGACAATACAAAACTTTCATGAATAATTTTTACAATTTGCATGAGTTTTTTTTATATAAAAATTCCACCGAAATTCAAGTACTCACAGGCCTTATTCGATAAGTTTTTGCAACGATTAGGCTGAAATTTGGCTTTTGGCTTATAATACCCTTTAAGTTTATTTGGAATTTCATGTGTGAAGATCATATTTGCGGGCACACCAGAATTTGCAGCCACAGCATTGGCTGCACTGCTTAAAACCGAACATGAAATTGTTGCGGTCTACACTCAACCGGACCGCAAAGCTGGACGTGGACAAAAACTGAGAGCTTCTGCAGTCAAGCAGCTGGCTTTAGAAAATAATATTCCGGTCTACCAACCGCTTCACTTCAAATCTTCGACTGAAGAAGGTCTGGCAGCGCAAGCGGAACTTAAAGCCTTAAATGCAGATGTGATGGTAGTGGCGGCTTATGGCCTGATCCTGCCACAAGTGGTTCTGGATACGCCAAAATATGGTTGCCTGAATATTCATGGTTCCCTGTTGCCGCGCTGGCGCGGTGCAGCCCCGATTCAGCGCGCGATTGCTACCGGCGATGCCGAGACCGGTGTAACCATTATGAAAATGGCGGCCGGTCTGGATACCGGGGATATGATGTATAAAACATTGTGCCCGATTAGCGCCGAGGATACTTCTGCCAGCCTGCATGACAAACTGGCGTTACAAGGTGCTGAGGCGATTGTGGCCGTGCTCGAATCGGAACAGACTTTACAGCACTATCTTGAGACTCGTGAAGTTCAGGATGAAAGCCTGACGGTTTACGCGCATAAACTGACAAAAGCCGAAGCGCAAATTGATTGGACCCAGCCTGCAGCAGACATTGACCGTAATATTCGTGCCTTTAATCCTTGGCCAGTGGCATTTACCCCGCTTGATGACAGCAACAATTTACGCATCTGGAGTTCATCACTTTCCAAGCAAAACGCAAGCAATGCCCTGCCTGGTGAAGTAATTACCCTGGATAAAGACGGCGTGCATGTAATGTGTGGCGATCAAAATGTCATTTGCATCACCAATCTGCAATGGCCAGGCGGCAAAGCCCTGAATGCTGTTCAAATTAATCAAACTCAAAAACTATCGGTAGGATATAAATTCGCATGAGCCAAATTCAATCATCAGCTAAAAATTTGAATTTGCGCGCGCAAGTTGTAAAAACGCTATTGGCTGTACAAAATGGCCAATCACTTGCTTCTGTACTCAATCAACATATTAATATTGTGTCTGAACGTGACCGTGGTCTTTATCACGAGTTAACGCTAGGCTGTTTACGTCAGTGGCATGGCCTGAAAGCCATCACCCTGCCGCTATTAACCAAACCTCTTGATAACCAGGCTCTAGAAAGCTGCTTATATTTGGGTTTGTACCAGATTCTATGTACGCGTATTCCGGCACATGCTGCGATTTCAGAAACCGTCACTGCAGCCAAACAGCTGGGATTTGAACCTTTAAGCGGTCTGGTCAATGCGGTACTGCGTCGTGTTTCACGTGAAACAGAAGAATTTGACCTGGCTTTAAATCAGGCGCATGGCCTGCCAAGCTGGCTCTACAAGCGTTTAAAGAAAGACTGGCCGGAACAGCTTGCCGAGCTGTCACATGACTTGAAACAGATTGCGCCGCTTACCTTGCGTGTCAATATCAATCAGGTCAGCCGTGATGAATATCTGGAAATTCTGGAAGAAGAAGGCTATGAAGCACGTGCCTGTACTCTTTCTGAAGTTGGGATTGTACTGGAACAGAATGTGCATATTCCGAACCTGCCGGGCTATGAAGCCGGCGGTTTCTCGGTGCAGGATGAACATGCCCAGCTGTGTGCGACCTTAGTTCCTGACCTTGAAGGCAAAATCGTAGTAGATGCCTGCGCTGCGCCAGGGGGTAAGACTGCGCATATCTTGGAAAAATACAGCCCGAAAAAACTCTATGCCATTGATCAGGATGCTAAACGTTTAGTCCGTGTGGCAGAAAATCTGGAACGTTTACTGTTAACTGAATATGCCGACGTTGAAATTATCGCGGCTGATGCGATCACCTGGACCGCTCCGGAGCCGGTCGATTGTATCGTACTGGATGCACCATGCTCTGCAATTGGTGTGATCCGTCGTCATCCGGATATTCGCTTGTTACGTCACTCTACCGATATTCCGCAAACGGTACAGCTGCAAAAGCAGATTCTGGAAAATATGTGGCAGCAACTGAAAGTCGGTGGTACGTTGCTGTACATCACCTGTTCAATTCTGAAAGCCGAAAATGAACAACAGATGGTCGAGTTCTTTGCTCAACATGCCGATGCCAAAGAAATCAAAATCGAAGCCGATTGGGGCATCGAACAGATTCATGGCCGTCAATTGTTACCGAAAGCGGATCAAGGCGACGGCTTCTTCTATTGCCGTATTGAAAAAACGGCATAAATCATGCGTTTAAAATGAAAGGCAGCCTAAGCTGCCTTTTTTATATCTCGTGATTTAGTGAATATGAGGTTTATTGAATAAACTTAAAAATCACCAGACTGCTGGCCAATGCAGCCATGCCACTGACCAGCCCATATACCGTTTCATGTCCTTTGGCATAGCGTTTTGCCGTCGGCAATAATTCATCCAGTGCCAGATAAACCATCACGCCGCCAATCACCCCAAAGATCAGACCATAGACGGTTTCACTCATATAAGGTGCCAGAATAAAATAACCGAGCGCTGCCCCCAATGGTTCGGCCAGGCCCGAGACCAGACTGGCCCAGAGCGCATAATCTTTACGGCCGGTGGCCATATATACCGGCAAGGCTATCGCCACACCTTCTGGCACATTATGAATCGCAATTGCCACCGCCAACGGCGCACCTAAAGCTGGGCTTTCTAGTGTGGCAAAAAACGTCGCCAGTCCTTCTGGTAGGTTATGTGCGCTAATCGCAAACAGGGTCAGCATACCGGTACGCAGTAATTGGGGGGAACTGACGCCCTTGGCAGAATGGGTTTCAATCGTGTCATGCGGATTCGGCACAAAGCGATCCAGCAATAACACCAAAACCACGCCCAGTAAAAAAGCAAAAGTGCCAAAGGCAAAACCGGTTTTTTCATCAAAATCCAGACTAAAGGACGCAATCGATTTGTTCAGAATTTCGGTTAAAGAGACATAGATCATGGCACCGGCAGCAAAGGCCAAACCAAAGGCCAGCAGGCGGAAATTGGGTTTTTTTAAGAATAATACCAGCCCCCCACCCACCACGGTGGCCAGCCCGGCAAATAAAGTTACGGCAAAGGCTGTATATACTTGTCCATCTGAAACGGAAATCATGTCAAAGCATCAGCCATTAAAAAAGTCATTATCATCAAGGATGATAATGACTTCCGTTTATGGCAACAGTACGTTTATGTGAAGATTTTTAGTCTTCTGGTTCTTCCGGATTCTTTACCAGATGAATCACAGCCAGTACCAGACCACCCCATAATAAAACGATGGAGATGATCATCATGATTAGTGCAGATGTATTCATAGTCGCTCTCCTAGCTGTGACGGTCTTTGATCAGGCTGAACAGAATGGCACCCAGAATAAAGAATGCCATCACTCCTCCACCTACCATCCATAGGGTACTGGCAGCATAGCCACCATAACCTTCTGCCATGACGGATTTCAGGGTCAAGCCCAATGCCAGCAATAATGACAAAGGCGTGATCACCGTCAGCATGAAGTTCCAGCTGGCACCCAGTTTCACGCTGGCAAACTCATTCACATGGCCTTCCAGCTGTTTCATTAATGGACGACGGAACCACGACAACAGAATAATCGATAACAGACCACCACCGACAATACCGATGTTATTGGCAAAGTAGTCGATGATATCGACAAAGGTAATCGCACTATGTGTCGAGAACATCAGGGTAGAAATCACTGCTGAACCACCAGCAATAATCGTCACTGACTTGTTCTTTGACCAGCCCAGCTTGTCCTGGAATGCAGCAATCGGAACTTGCAGGATGCTCACCATGGAGGTAATACCCGCCACCGTCAATGAACCAAAGAACAGGAAACCGAACAGGTCACCACCTGCACCTAAACTGGAAATGATTTTCGGAAACGCAATAAAGGCCAGACCAATACCACCGGACACCACATCTTCAACTTTCGCACCTGAGCTGAATGCCATAAAACCAAGCGCGGCAAAGACACCAATACCCGCCAGGATTTCAAAAGACGAGTTGGCCAGTGCCACCACGATCCCGGAACCGGTCAGGTTGGTTTTGCGTTTCAGGTAAGATGCATAGGTCAACATGATCCCGAAGCCCACTGACAATGAGAAGAAGATATGACCAAAAGCGGCTAACCAGACTTTATAGTTGGCCATCGCTTCCCAGTTCGGCGTGAAGAAAGCATTTAAACCATCGACTGCACCCGGTAAACGGACTGCCTGAATCACTAGGATCGTGAATAAAATCACCAGCAATGGCATAAAGATTTTATTCGCCAGTTCTACCCCACGGCGTACGCCACCGTAAAGAATCAGCATGACTGCTGCCCAAACGACTACCAGACCGAAGAACAGTACAGGTACGAAACCGAAAGTCAGGCCCTCACCATTTTGCAGGTAAGTATTGAAGAAGAAGCCTTGAGTATCTGTGCCCCACTGCTGTCCAAAGGAATAGAACATATAGCTGCCGGCCCAAGACAAGACACTGGCATAGTAAATTCCGATCACCAGAGTGACCATGACCTGCCACCAACCCAAGGATTCGGCATTCATGAGTTTTTTATAGGCCATAGGCGGTGCTTTACGGAACTTGTGTCCGACCGCATAGTCTAAAAACAATAAAGGTAAACCTGCTGCGAAAATCGCAATCAGATAAGGGATCAGGAATGCCCCGCCACCATTTTCATAGGCAACATAAGGGAAACGCCAGATATTCCCCAAGCCAACGGCGGAACCAATCGCTGCAATAATGAATCCTGATCGTGCGGACCAATTCTCACGAGTTTCTGTCATAGAACACCTAAACTTTTAACCCCTTTAGATGCTGCTTGTTATGGTTATGGCGCAAGCAAAAAAAGAAGCATTTTCAATAATTTTGGGTGTTTGAATTAGAGGGCACCTTGTGGGCGTCGAATTCTAATGTACAAACAGGTCAGCAGGTCTTACATCTTGCTTAAAGTCTGATCGAAAAACTGACCTTGTAGATGATTTAACAATACTGACTTTTTTAAATTTTTTCTGTAAATTCTGCTTAAAATATTCGTTATTTATAATCTATTCGAATTAAGCGTTCAATAATTCTGCGAAATAAGCCAGATTAAACAAGTTATATATTGACAAACTTTTTGGAATATATTTTTCTTAAGTTTTACTACAGGGTCGCTGTTTCAAAAAATGTATTCCAAGACTCTGATCCAGCATCTGTTTTTAGATCATTATTTGAAGATGAAACGGCTCATACTAAGGCAAATGACCAAGCCGTGATATGGGAAATCAAATTCTCTCATGGAATTTTGACCTCTTTAAAAACCGGTTTAAATATCACAAGCAGATTTAAAACAAGCTGCCTGTGATATCGAAGCGATGAGTATTCTAAACTTAGGCTTTAATCACCAGCATGCGCTCTTCCTGCATGTCGCGAATGGCTGACTGAATTCCTTCACGACCCAGACCTGAATCTTTGACCCCGCCATAAGGCATGTTATCGACCCGGAAAGACGGAATATCATTGATGATGACACCGCCCACATGCAGATGATCCCAGGCATACAGCATCTTGTTCAGATTCTGGGTATAGACCCCAGCTTGCAAGCCAAAACGGCTGCGGTTGATACAGGCAATACCGGATTCGAAATCAGCATACGCTTCCAGAATTGCCACCGGGCCAAAGGCTTCATCACGGTAGATTTCCAGACTGTGGTCTACATTTTCCAGCAAGGTCGGTGCGAACATCACACCATTTAGCTCACCTCCAATCAGGATTTTCGCATCTTTTTTCAAGGCTTTATCCAGCCATTTTTTCAGGCGTTTAGCTTCTGCTTCTTTGATCATCGGACCAACCAAGGTCGTGCTTAAATTCGGATCGGCTGCTTTAATCGTTTTCAGTTTCGCCAGTAGTTTTTCTTTCACTTCAGTATAAATCTGCTGATGCACCAAAATGCGTTGCACACTGATACACACCTGTCCGGCATGGTTATACGCCCCGCCAATTAGACGGTTAATCAAGGCATCGTTAATTTCGGTATCTGGCTCAATCATGACAGCAGCATTGCCACCCAGCTCCAAGACCACTTTTTTACGACCGGCACGCGCTTTCATATCCCAGCCTACAGCATCGGAACCGGTAAAACTGAGTAATTTAAAACGCTCATCGGTGACCAGTAGATCAGCCAGCTCTCGCGGACAGGGCAATACCGAAAACGCACCTCGCGGTAAATCGGTTTCCGCCATAATTTCAGCAATTTTTAAGGCAGAAATCGGGGTCAGGCTAGGTGGTTTCAGCACAAAGGGACAACCGGCTGCAATCGCAGGAGCAATTTTATGCGCGGTCAGGTTTAAAGGAAAATTAAACGGACTAATCAAAGACACTGCACCAATCGGCACCTGTTTTACAATGCCCCGATAACCGGATGCTGCCGCAGTCACGGCCAAAGGCAGCATACGTCCCTGATCAACTTGGGTCACGGCATCTGCGGCAATCTGGAAAGTATTAATCAGACGTTCAACTTCGGCTTCAGCTGCTTTACGCGGCTTGCCCCCTTCTGCAATCAGAATTTCAGTCAGTTCTTCATGAATCTCACGAAAACGGCGTACGCAATGCAGCAGAATTTTCTGTTTCTGAAACGGCTCCAAGGCAGCCATTTCGGCTTCAGCATATACGGCAGACTGAATCGCCTGTTCCAGTGTATTGGCATCAGCCAAGGCGACACGGGCATACAGTTCGTGGTTATATTTATGTTTGACCTCTAACCATTCACCCGTCTGAACGGCCTGACCGGCGACATATAATGCATACTCTTTCGTTTGTTGTGTGCTTCTCGCTACCATCTTATTGTCCTGCAAAATCCAAGGATATACATTTTTGAAATTCTCTATATCATGCACTTGCTACTCCATATTAAGAAGATGTTTTTAAGTAACCAGACACCTCCAATTTTAATAAAGCTTTAGGGAATAGAGCCATGCGCGCAAAAATACTCACCACCTTATTCTTCGGTTTTGGACTCAGTACGCTCAGTCATGCAGATGTAATCGGCGTGAAAGCGGATCTCAGCTACTGGGATTTTGACGGCTATAGCCAGGATAACAATTTCAAGCATGAGCTGGATCGACAAGGTACAGCACAACTATCTGTCGCTGTAGAACATCCGGTGCCATTGTTACCAAATGCAAAAATCAAATACGTCAATCTGGACAGCACCAGCGAACAGAGTTCTCTTATCAATGCCTCAGATATCGAGCTGAACAATATTGACTATATTCTGTATTACGAATTGCTGGATACCATTGTGCATGCGGATATAGGCACAGGTTTAACCAATCTGGATGGTACGGTGGAAAACCGGACTGCTGGCGCTTTCACTCAATACGATCTGGATGAATACAGTCCACTGCTCTATGCAACAGCCGGAGTTAAATTGCCATTTACCGGTATGAGTGCCAAAGCAGAA
The DNA here is from genome assembly GCF_000369745.1 of Acinetobacter sp. CIP 64.7. GTDB lineage: Bacteria > Pseudomonadota > Gammaproteobacteria > Pseudomonadales > Moraxellaceae > Acinetobacter > Acinetobacter fasciculus. The sequence goes on from NZ_KB850183.1 coordinate 97,713, forward strand.
GCGGTTTACAGTCACGGCAGTGATACCCGAAAGACCGATGTACAAGCCGAACTGCAATATGATTTCATTGATAATCTGCTGGTCGATGTCGGTGCCAAAATCGGTTATCGCATCATGCAAGTGGATTTTGAACAGGATCAACGTCCAGATTTACAGCTGGAATTTAAAGGCCCTTATATCGGTCTAGATGTGCATTTTTAATGCAATACAACTGGTTAAGCTTGCACAGCTCAATTTCTCTGCGCTGATGTAAGCCAAAGCGTACAGCAATAACCGCAATCTGCTGCTAGTGCGCCACCGGGATGTGTATTACTTTATAAACATAGAGAGCAGGATGCTCCAGAAGACCTAAAAACAAGAATAACATCGCAACACCAGGACGTGAGGTACGACAGGAGTTATACCTAAATCACGAGATACGAAAAAGCCCCGACAGGATGTCGGGGCTTTTTTTTCTGCCTATTATTTTATTTATCATTGCTTAACAGTTCCGAGCTAAAACTCCAACATTGTAAGAATCCCCTTGTTGTTAAGCTAAAAATCCTCACATTTTTTGGGAACAGCAATCATGGTAAAAAAGGTCCTCTTTATTACATCCAATCAAGGCATTGAACATGATGAACTCACTGAGCCTTTAAATTTTCTAAAGTCCAAAGGTTTTGAAGTCATTCATGCTGCAGAAAAAAATGAAGATGTCGCCACTGTCAAAGGTGATACCAAGGCTGCTACCCAATACACGCCGGATACCAGTTTCGACCATGTCGATCCGAATGATTATGATCTTTTGGTGATTCCCGGCGGCACTGTCAATGCAGATACTTTAAGAATCAATCAGGATGCGCAGAAAATCATTCAGCATTTTGCCGACAATCACAAACCGATTGCCGCAATCTGTCATGGGCCATGGACCCTGATTGATGCACAGCGCATCAAAGACAAGAATCTGACCTCATATAAGAGCATCAAGCTAGATCTGGAAAATGCCGGCGGGAAATGGGTCGATGAACAGGTTCACCGCTGCAATACCGGTGACTGGGTACTGATTACTTCACGCAATCCGGACGATTTACCGGCTTTCAATGAAGCGATCTTAAAAGAGCTTGAAGGCGAAGTTGCCTAAGTTCCTACAATATAAAAAAGAACCTCAACACTGAGGTTCTTTTTTATATTTAGACACCACCGGCCAGACTTTTCAGATAAGCCACAACGTCTTTATTGCCGGCCATTTCTGCCAGTTCTAAAGCAGTATTTGGACTACGATGCGCAATGTCCGCACCCTTGCTGACCAGAAGTTTGACCACTTCCAGATGATCATTTTCAGCGGCGGCCTGTAAGGCGCTATAGCCTTCTTCATCGGCGGAGTTGACGTCCAGACCTTCCTGTAGCGCCTGCTCGACCTGCTCAACATCGCCTAAAGATGCCCAGTACACCAGTTCAGGAAGATGCAGTTCGTCATCATCTTCAGGGATTGGGGAGAGTGAGTTGATGTTCATCTGAGTAATCCTATTTATTCAATATCTATGATTGATTCTAACGCGCTCTACTAAATAAAAAACTATAGCTATGAATATGTATAGGAAAATACGGTAAAACTATGTATTTAATGTTTGAAGAGAGAACTACTTGGAGAAGAATCAAAATCCATTATTTATTTTTACAATTACCGCGAAATACCATTGCATTGTCCATATAAGTAAAGGATTTGATAGGTTTACTTTGGTACTCCTCAACAATAAGGGAATATACATTGCTTCCTCTTCCTAATCCTTCCCCTATTTTTAAATAGTTAATGACTTTAAAACTATTATCTTTGGAGCCTGGATCAATAATAATTGGTTTATTAACGTAATCATTTTTCAAAGCCCCACTTATGATTCCTGTACTACGATTAACATTGAAAGTTTGACCAAGGTAATGATTCTCTAAATTTTTCACATCATAACTATTAGATATTTCTTCTATTACACATTCATAACTATTAGATATTTCTTCTATTACACATTCATAACTATTTATTTTTTGAGCATACACAAAAGAATTTGCTAAAAATATTGCACCTAAAATTAGGGTCTGTTGACATTTCAAGTATAGAATTTACCCGATAAAGGTAGCCAAATAAATATACAAGCTAATGCAACTGCCCCCTCATAGCTACACTTTAGCTTATCATATCGTGTTGCTATTCCTCTGAACTGCTTTAACCTACAAAATGCATTCTCAACTAAGTGTCTGATTTTATATAAATACCAATCCATATGATCATTATTTGACTGAGTATTTGATTTTCTTGGAATATTCGCTTTAGTTTTTTTCGCAGATATTTGTTCTCTTAATGATTCAGAGTCATATCCTTTGTCTGCACAACATACTTCCGTTTCACTCAAATCAAGTTTTTCAATCATTTTGGGAGCAATCTTGACATCATGTATCGTTCCATCGGAGATAATAATTTCGATTGGATTGCCATCCGCATCAACAGCTAAGTGTATTTTAGAACTATTTCCACCAATGCTTTTAGAAATATCCTGATCTTTTATTCCAGCAGAATGTTGGTGTGCCCGAACATGACTACTATCAATAAAAACCCATTCCATATCAGCACTTGAAGAAATTAATTTAAATATTTTCATTAACTTATCATTTTTACACCAACGATTATATTTTTTAAAGATTGAGTTATACGAACCAAATTCTTTAGGCAAATCACGCCATGGGCAGCCTGTTCTTATTCTATAAAGTATTGCTTCGACAAAATTTCTCAAATTAGATTTGAAATAGATATCAAAATTTCGGAAAATAGAAAGTAACTTAGACCAGTGTTGATCATTCAGCATTGTACGAGGCATAGCGAGAAGTAAATTAGTTTGGCGATTAAATTTTACTTTCTCGCTATTTTTTTGAACAGAAAATGTCAACAGACCCTAATATTCTCATAAAAGTTATATCTCTTTTTATAAAACTGATTCTCTTTATAGAATACTATTATTCTGATTTTAAATATAAAAAAGCCTCCTTTCGGAGGCTTCTTATTTAAAAACTTAGCTTTAAGCTTTAGACACTGCAGGCTCAATTGAACCAATCTTTTCAGATTCATTGTCATGCATGATTAATGCAACAGCAATTGCAGTAATCAGAACCGGCAAACCGACTGCCATAAAGTTGAAGTAAGCAGGCAGGTTCATTCCCAGTAAGCCACCAATCAGGATCGGCCCTACAATCGCGCCCATACGACCGATCGCAGAAGACCAGCCAATACCTGTCGAACGTACCGCAAGCGGGTAGAACTGCGCAACATAGCTATATAGCAACATTTGTGAACCAATCGACGCTGCACCCGCCAGGAATACCAGGATGTAAAGTAAGAATTGGTTAGATGCAAAGCCCATTGAGCTCATCACAATCGCACCCATCATACCGAGGAACATCAGTACCGGTTTCAGGTGGAAACGATCCGCGAGAATACCACCACCGACAATACCCACAACCGCACCAACGTTCATCACCATCATGAACATCAAGCTGTTGTCCATCGAGTAGCCTGCTGCCATCATCAACTTCGGTAACCAGCTACTCAGTGCATACATGGTTAACAGACAAGTGAAGAACGCGACCCAGAACAGTAAAGTATTGACCGCACGGCCACGACGGAACAAACTTACCACGTTGGCTGCTTCAGGCACATTTTCTTGTGGCAAAGTGAAAGTCGTATTCTCGGTAACAGTCAGATTTGGTGCCAAGTGACGTACGATACGACGAGCTTCGGGCTGCTTGTTCTGTTTCACAATAAATGCGAGCGATTCAGGCAGGAATTTCCAGATCACTGGTAATAAAAACAGTGGAATACCCGCGATAAAGAACATGATTTGCCAACCAAAACTTGGCGTGAACCATGAACCCAATAACGCAGCCATCACACCACCGACTGCATAACCACTAAACATGGTGGTCACCAGCGTACTACGCATTTTTTGTGGGGCATATTCCGAAGTCAATGCCACCAGGTTTGGCATTACGCCACCAATACCAAGACCGGCAAGGAAACGTAAAATACCGAATTCGGTTGGATTTGAAGCAAAGCCGCCGGCAAAGGTTAAACCACTAAATAATACAATACAGATCATGATCACTTTCTTACGACCGATCTTGTCCGCGAGGGAACCGAAGATCATCGCACCAAACATCATGCCAGCCAGTGCGGTACTTGCAAGCATGCCCGCTTGCACTGCACTTAAGCCCCAGTCTTGCATCAATAACGGTAAAACTACACCATTGATTGCGAGATCGTAGCCATCAAATAAGATAATGAGTAAACACCAAGCAACTACATTGAAGTGGAAAGGCGTGAATTTCGCATTATCGACTACAGAATTTACATCTATTTTTTCCGTTGTCATCGTTCTCATCTCCCATGAGTACTTGTCCATAACATCTTGTTGAAGACTGGAGTCAATCTTCAATGTCAGGCAATATACGCAAGCGGGATTTAAGGCACAATAAGACTAATTGATATTCTGCTATGCTCTCGGAAATGTCATTTATTTGCGTGATATGTCACACTATTATTAGTATAAACTTTTGAATAATTGATATTTATTTTTTAATTCGCCCAATATTTAAGCTCTTTTAATCCGCTTATTCTTTTGACCAAGTGAATATTGATTTAATTTCATACTAAAGATATGAAAAAGCCCCTTTAAGTAAGGAGCTTTTTAACTGAATGGATCAATGACGAGAGTTTAAATTTTGGCTGTTTTTAATTTTTTCACCATAACGCGACCAGGTTGTGGCTTACGAATCATTGAAATAGCGATGATGCCAATAATACCTGGCATTGCAACCGCGATAAAGTTCCATTTATGTGGTAACTCCATACCAAGCAGCATACCAATCACGATTGGGCCAACAATTGCACCTGTACGCCCTACAGCAGAAGCCCAACCAATACCAGTAGAACGTACTGCAACAGGATAGTATTGAGCAACATAGCTATATAACAAGATACTGGTACCAATAGATGAGGCACCTGCTAAACTGACAAGTAAATAAATAACAGGGGTTGGAGAATTAAAGCCCAAACCAACCAAAGATAGTACACCTACAGTTAACATACTCATAAGAACAGGTTTAAAGTCAAAACGGTCTGCCAAAATACCGCCGCTAATGGTTCCGATTACGGCACCAATATTCAGTGCTAATAAGAACATTAAACTACTACCTAAAGAATATCCCGCTGCCATCATCAGTTTTGGTAGCCAGCTTCCAAGTGCGTAAAGCATGAGTAAGCACATAAAGAAAGCAATCCAGAATAAGAATGTTCCTGTGGCACGATTTTCTGTAAATAAAGCTTTTACTGATGCACTTTGGGTCTGATCAGCGCTAGCTAGAACCAGTTCAGTATCTGCTCGTATGTCTGCAGTTGGCTCGACTTGCTTTATAAAACGACGTGCTTCGTTCACTTTTTGTTCTTTAACGAGAAAAGTTAAAGACTCAGGTAAGAACTTCCAAAAAAATGGAACAAAAAGTAATGGAATACCTGCAATGAAGAACATAATTTCCCAACCAAAACTTGGTGTAAACCATGTACCGCATAATGCAGCCATAATACCGCCCACGGCATAACCACTAAACATGGTGGTTACCAGTGTGCTTTTTAAACGTTTAGGTGCATATTCAGACGTTAAAGCGACTAAGTTTGGTAATACACCACCAATCCCTAAACCAGCAATAAAACGTAAAATACCAAATTCTGTGGGATTAGTGGTAAATCCACCCAAAAATGTAAAAGCACTAAATAAAGAAACACAAATCAAGATAACTTTTTTACGACCAATTTTGTCTGCAAGCATCCCAAATAGCATGGCTCCAAACATCATGCCAGCGAGTGCTGTACTTGCAAGCATGCCTGCTTCAACAGCACTCATGCCCCACTCTTGCATAAGTAGAGGCAGAACGACACCGTTAATTGCTAAATCATATCCGTCAAATAGGACAATAAACAAACACCATAATACAATGCTTAAGTGAAATTTAGTGAATTTTGCCTGATCAATCACATCATTCACACTTACAGTGTTTGCTACTCGCTTCATGTTTTCTGCCATTTTTACTCACCTCCTGTGAGTTTTTTTCGTTGTTTTCAGCACGACACATGACCCTAACTCTTATTTATTATTTTTAATGATTCTTATCGCCATGTCTTCGCAACAACTTAGTTCAACACAGCTACTTTTCATGCAATATCCGACTAAAGTCTTACTTATTCCTTAAAAATCTAAACCCATGAGTCTAGTTTTTAATCAATATTCAACAATTCCAAGAGCTATTTGACCAAAACCCGCGCATAAAAAAAACACCCCCGGCCTTATGGTCGGGGGTGTTTAGGAATAATGAGCTGGCGATGACTTACTCTCACATGGGTAACCCCACACTACCATCAGCGCTAAGAGGTTTCACTTCTGAGTTCGGGAAGGGATCAGGTGGTTCACTCTTGCTATGGTCGCCAGCACAACTGTTTATGGATACTTGCTAGGTCTTACGTTTTGCCTTGCTTTCTACCAAATAGAATTCATTAACAGGTATATTTGAGTATCGTATTTTGTTCTTAAGCGTTCACTAAATCAAGCTGTTTTGCTTAATATCGAATCAATTGATCCTCACTTCTTTCGAAGTTCGTACAACAACTGTTTGGGTGTTGTATAGTCAAGCCTCACGAGCAATTAGTATTGGTCAGCTTCATGTATCGCTACACTTCCACATCCAACCTATCAACGTCGTAGTCTTCAACGGCTCTTTAGGAGACATAAAGTCTCGGGGAAATCTTATCTTGAGGTAGGCTTCCCGCTTAGATGCTTTCAGCGGTTATCCCTTCCGAACATAGCTACCCGGCGATGCCACTGGCGTGACAACCGGTACACCAGAGGTTCGTCCACTCTGGTCCTCTCGTACTAGGAGCAGATCCTCTCAAATTTCCAACGCCCACGGTAGATAGGGACCGAACTGTCTCACGACGTTCTAAACCCAGCTCGCGTACCTCTTTAAATGGCGAACAGCCATACCCTTGGGACCTGCTTCAGCCCCAGGATGAGATGAGCCGACATCGAGGTGCCAAACACCGCCGTCGATATGAACTCTTGGGCGGTATCAGCCTGTTATCCCCAGAGTACCTTTTATCCGTTGAGCGATGGCCCTTCCATACAGAACCACCGGATCACTAAGACCTACTTTCGTACCTGCTCGACTTGTGGGTCTCGCAGTTAAGCGCGCTTTTGCCTTTATACTCTACGCGTGATTTCCGACCACGCTGAGCGCACCTTCGTACTCCTCCGTTACTCTTTAGGAGGAGACCGCCCCAGTCAAACTACCCACCAGACATGGTCCTCGTCCCGGATAACGGGACAGAGTTAGAACCTCAATATTACCAGGGTGGTATTTCAAGGACGGCTCCATCGCAACTAGCGTCGCGACTTCAAAGCCTCCCACCTATCCTACACAAGTAAGATCAAAGTTCAATGTCAAGCTGCAGTAAAGGTTCACGGGGTCTTTCCGTCTAGCCGCGGGTACACCGCATCTTCACGGCGAATTCGATTTCACTGAGTCTCTGCTGGAGACAGCGCCCCCATCATTATGCCATTCGTGCAGGTCGGAACTTACCCGACAAGGAATTTCGCTACCTTAGGACCGTTATAGTTACGGCCGCCGTTTACTGGGGCTTCGATCAAGAGCTTCGCTTACGCTAACCCCATCAATTAACCTTCCAGCACCGGGCAGGCATCACACCCTATACGTCCACTTTCGTGTTTGCAGAGTGCTATGTTTTTAATAAACAGTTGCAGGGGCCTGGTTTCTGAGGCTGTCGCCCGCTCAAGGAGCAAGTCCTATCACAGACAACAGCGTACCTTCTCCCGAAGTTACGGTACCATTTTGCCTAGTTCCTTCAGCAGAGTTCTCTCAAGCGCTTTGGTCTACTCGACCTGACCACCTGTGTCGGTTTCGGGTACGATTCCTGTGTAACTGAAGCTTAGAGACTTTTCCTGGAAGCATGGTATCAGCCACTTCACTGTACAAGTACAGCTTGCTATCAGTTCTCAGCATAGAGTACCCCGGATTTGCCTAAGATACATGCCTACAACCTTCCACCTGGACAACCAACGCCAGGCTGACTTAACCTTCTCCGTCCTCTCATCGCATTACACAGAAGTATTGGAATATTAACCAATTTCCCATCGACTACGCCTCTCGGCCTCGCCTTAGGGGTCGACTCACCCAGCCCCGATTAACGTTGGACTGGAACCCTTGGTCTTTCAGCGTGCGAGTTTTTCACTCGCATTGTCGTTACTCACGTCAGCATTCGCACTTCTGATACCTCCAGCAGACTTCTCAATCCACCTTCATCGGCTTACAGAACGCTCCCCTACCACGTACAATAAATTACAAATCCGCAGCTTCGGCATATAGTTTTAGCCCCGTTACATCTTCCGCGCAGGCCGACTCGACTAGTGAGCTATTACGCTTTCTTTAAAGGGTGGCTGCTTCTAAGCCAACCTCCTAGCTGTCTATGCCTTCCCACATCGTTTCCCACTTAACTATAATTTTGGGGCCTTAGCTGGCGGTCTGGATTGTTTTCCTCTTGACTACGGACGTTAGCACCCGCAGTCTGTCTCCCGGATAGTACTCATTGGTATTCGGAGTTTGCATCGGTTTGGTAAGTCGGGATGACCCCCTAGCCGAAACAGTGCTCTACCCCCAATGGTATTCGTCCGAGGCGCTACCTAAATAGCTTTCGGGGAGAACCAGCTATCACCAAGTTTGATTAGCCTTTCACCCCTATCCACAAGTCATCCCCTGGCTTTTCAACGACAGTGGGTTCGGTCCTCCAGTTAGTGTTACCCAACCTTCAACCTGCTCATGGATAGATCACCTGGTTTCGGGTCTATACCCAGCAACTAAACGCCCTATTAAGACTCGGTTTCCCTACGGCTCCCCTATTCGGTTAACCTCGCTACTGAATATAAGTCGCTGACCCATTATACAAAAGGTACGCAGTCACCGGACTAAGCCGGCTCCCACTGCTTGTATGCATGCGGTTTCAGGATCTATTTCACTCCCCTCACAGGGGTTCTTTTCGCCTTTCCCTCACGGTACTGGTTCACTATCGGTCAGTCAGGAGTATTTAGCCTTGGAGGATGGTCCCCCCATATTCAGACAAGGTTTCACGTGCCTCGCCCTACTCGACATCATCATATAAGCCCTTTCGTGTACAGGACTATCACCGTCTACGGTCGCACTTCCCAGAGCGTTCCACTAGAACTTATATGACTTAATGGGCTCTTCCCCTTTCGCTCGCCGCTACTGAGGGAATCTCAATTGATTTCTTTTCCTAAGGGTACTGAGATGTTTCACTTCCCCTCGTTCGCCTTGCAACACTATGTATTCATGTTGCAATACCTACCTTATGGTAAGTGGGTTTCCCCATTCAGACATCTCCGGATCACAGGATATTTGCCGCCTCCCCGGAGCTTTTCGCAGGCTATCACGTCTTTCATCGCCTCTGACTGCCAAGGCATCCACCACATGCACTTAATTACTTGACTATACAACCCCAAACAGTCGTTTATCCTTACAAGTGGGATAAGCAACAGAGTTCGTCTTGCGACTTACTCATACAGTTGGCGTTTCGTAGATTTAACTACAGTACAGCTTCAATTAGATTCATATACCAAAACGCTTGATTCAGTTAATTTCGCTAGAACTCATTTCTTGTAGTTGCCTACTTGAAACGAGTTTGAACAAATTATTTCAACTCAAATATATTCTGTTAATGATTTTTCCAGCCTTCGTCAGGTCAGGAAACTGTGATAAATCACAGAGGTTATCAAGTGCGCGTATCATAACGCTTGTACTTGTTAATCTCTAGGATCTAAGCACTTGATCGCTTAGGAACTAAACAACTTCATCACTGTATGATTACATACTGCGCGAAGCGTAGCTTCTTGCTTAAATTTCAAGTAAAAGCAGTGCTTTAAGTTTTATGATCTTGAAATTTGGTGGAGACTAGGAGAGTCGAACTCCTGACCTCCTGCGTGCAAAGCAGGCGCTCTACCAACTAAGCTAAGTCCCCAGCTTATCAATAAGTCAATGTATCGTTCCGTTCTGTTTGCTTCAGCACTTTCATGCTTGGTTAGTCAGATTTGGTGGGTCTGACAAGACTTGAACTTGTGACCCCACGCTTATCAAGCGTGTGCTCTAACCAACTGAGCTACAGACCCTCAGATACATCGTATGAAGAACAACTTGTTGTGGATTCTTACCAATCGTCAATCTTTCGTTAAGGAGGTGATCCAGCCGCAGGTTCCCCTACGGCTACCTTGTTACGACTTCACCCCAGTCATCTGCCACACCGTGGTAAGCGTCCTCCTTGCGGTTAGACTACCTACTTCTGGTGCAACAAACTCCCATGGTGTGACGGGCGGTGTGTACAAGGCCCGGGAACGTATTCACCGCGGCATTCTGATCCGCGATTACTAGCGATTCCGACTTCATGGAGTCGAGTTGCAGACTCCAATCCGGACTACGATCGGCTTTTTGAGATTAGCATCCACTCGCGTGGTAGCAACCCTTTGTACCGACCATTGTAGCACGTGTGTAGCCCTGGTCGTAAGGGCCATGATGACTTGACGTCGTCCCCGCCTTCCTCCAGTTTGTCACTGGCAGTATCCTTAAAGTTCCCGGCTTAACCCGCTGGCAAATAAGGAAAAGGGTTGCGCTCGTTGCGGGACTTAACCCAACATCTCACGACACGAGCTGACGACAGCCATGCAGCACCTGTATGTAAGTTCCCGAAGGCACCAATCCATCTCTGGAAAGTTCTTACTATGTCAAGACCAGGTAAGGTTCTTCGCGTTGCATCGAATTAAACCACATGCTCCACCGCTTGTGCGGGCCCCCGTCAATTCATTTGAGTTTTAGTCTTGCGACCGTACTCCCCAGGCGGTCTACTTATCGCGTTAGCTGCGCCACTAAAGCCTCAAAGGCCCCAACGGCTAGTAGACATCGTTTACGGCATGGACTACCAGGGTATCTAATCCTGTTTGCTCCCCATGCTTTCGCACCTCAGTGTCAGTATTAGGCCAGATGGCTGCCTTCGCCATCGGTATTCCTCCAGATCTCTACGCATTTCACCGCTACACCTGGAATTCTACCATCCTCTCCCATACTCTAGCCAACCAGTATCGAATGCAATTCCCAAGTTAAGCTCGGGGATTTCACATTTGACTTAATTGGCCACCTACGCGCGCTTTACGCCCAGTAAATCCGATTAACGCTTGCACCCTCTGTATTACCGCGGCTGCTGGCACAGAGTTAGCCGGTGCTTATTCTGCGAGTAACGTCCACTATCCAAGAGTATTAATCTCGGTAGCCTCCTCCTCGCTTAAAGTGCTTTACAACCAAAAGGCCTTCTTCACACACGCGGCATGGCTGGATCAGGGTTCCCCCCATTGTCCAATATTCCCCACTGCTGCCTCCCGTAGGAGTCTGGGCCGTGTCTCAGTCCCAGTGTGGCGGATCATCCTCTCAGACCCGCTACAGATCGTCGCCTTGGTAGGCCTTTACCCCACCAACTAGCTAATCCGACTTAGGCTCATCTATTAGCGCAAGGCCCGAAGGTCCCCTGCTTTCTCCCGTAGGACGTATGCGGTATTAGCATCCCTTTCGAGATGTTGTCCCCCACTAATAGGCAGATTCCTAAGCATTACTCACCCGTCCGCCGCTAGGTCAAGTAGCAAGCTACTCTTCCCCGCTCGACTTGCATGTGTTAAGCCTGCCGCCAGCGTTCAATCTGAGCCATGATCAAACTCTTCAGTTTAATACTATGTAGCACCTTAAAGGGTGCCAATCTTGGCTCATCAATTTTCTGACAAATATTTCTCAAATAAACTTCGAGTAATTTCTACCATCAATCAATGAAAATAATTTCGATCGATCAACCAGTAAAAATCCACACAAGTTGTTCTTCATAATCTCTTAATGATCTTCCTAACACCTCGTCAGTGCTAGAAGCTGGACTTCGATATACTTAACAACTCAGCGATCCGCTTCGTTCGTTTCCGTCTATCTCGCCGGTATGTGCTCATTATAGGGCAATTTCTTACACGTGCAAGCGCTTTTAACGCACAGGAATCACGAGTGTTTTATTTTTATGCACCAAATTGGTTCAATTCCATACAATACATTACATAAGTACATATTTTTAAAACAGAAATATAAATTAAATATTTCTGCTTTATTCTATGCCTAGTTTTTCACGACTGGTGCTTTAATCATCACACTGGTGATTTTTACAGGGTTCACCGGCACATTTTGATGCATTCCATAGTTTCGGGTCGGTACTTTGGCAATCTGATCGACGATATCCATGCCTTTAGTGACCTTACCAAATACCGCATAGCCGGCATTTCTAGCAGAACGATCCAAGAAATCATTATCGACCAGGTTCACAAAGAATTGTGCTCGGGCAGAATCCGGCTGATTGGTACGAGCCATGGCTAAAGTACCGCGTTTATTTTGCAGACCATTCGACGATTCGTTTTTAATAGGTGCTTTGGTATTGGCTTTTTCCTGCATGTTCACATCAAAGCCACCGCCCTGCACCATAAAGCCTGGAATGACGCGGTGAAAGATCGTGTCCTTATAGAAGTTGTTCTTTACATAGCTTTCGAAGTTCTTTGCCGAGATTGGGGCTTTGTCATTGAAGAGTTCAATTTCAATATTTCCAGATGAAGTCTTCATCTCAATAATTGTATTTGCAGCAAAGCTAGGCAGACTGACCGCAGCAAGTGCGATGACACATAATGATTTCTTTAACATTTATTAACTCATCTACTTAGAAGTAATGGTTGTGAATGACTATATATTAATCTTTTATAACTCATAATGCAGTGACCTGCCGACTAAAGACAAGAGAATAAGAATGAAGCATGCATTATTACAGGAGCAAAATATCCACCAGTTTCCACCGTGGCGTTTGCAGGGTGAGGGTTTTATTCTGAATTATTGGCTGACCCCCAGCTTTATTGAGCAAGCAAAACAGTTCCGTATTGCCCCTTCTCCACTGGGTCGTATGATTCAAGTCTTATTGGTGCGTTATCACACCTCGCCGATTGGCCCTTATGATGAGTTACTGATTCTGGACCATCCTTTAATTAGTAAACGGCGCCTCAGCTCGATTCCTAAAATTTATGTATCTACCCATGAGTCTGTGGTACATGGTCAGCATTTATGGGGCATTCCCAAAGAACATGCGCAGTTTGAATGGCAGGAAAAGGATCAGGAAGTACTGTGTCAGATTCAGCACCAGAACCAGCATATGACGATTCGATTGAAGAAAACTAAATCTGCACGCCAGTTCTATATTAATAGTCATCATATTCCAGCGTCTATGTTGAAAATCCAGCAAGCCTGGAAAGGGCAGCGTTTTCAGTTTAGTCCACAGTTCCGCGGTCATCTCTCCAAACTCTCACAAGTAGAGTGGAAAGATGCCGAGAATATATTTCCAGATTTTTCCAAAGCCAAATTGCTGCAAAGCTTTTATGTCCCCAAATTCAATCTGATCTTTCCTGAAGCGCAGATCAGTAGCAAAGTGTAAAGACTGATAAAAACTTAGCTATAAAAAAAGGTGTTTCATGAGAAACACCTTTTTGCATTCATGCTTTCGATTTAACTATTTTTGTCCCAGAATTTGCGGAAGTTTTTGCTGATCTCAATCACATATTTTTTGGCACGGCGGGAGATCGGCGTCAGATTGATAAAACCATGTGCCTGATCGGTATATTCATCATAATGAACACTCACGCCATTCTGACGTAGTTTATGTGCATAGATTGAACCTTCATCATGCAGAACATCATGACGTGCAGTAATTACATAGCTCGGCGGCAAGTTCTGCAATTCACCATAGGTCGGCGAAATCAGTGGGTCATCCAGTTCAATCTGATGAGTTTGGGCATACATGAAGGTCACCAGATCAATATCCTGCTCCGAAAGTACCAGTCCATCTTTATAAGCATAAAAAGAAGGATGGCGACTTTTAAAGTCGAGCGCCGGATAAAGCAAAAGCTGTGCTCGTGCGGCATAAGATTTACCGGCACTGCGCTGTGCCACGACAGTAGCCAGATTCCCGCCTGCGCTGTCCCCTGCCACGGCAATGCGATTTTTATAGACTTTTAGCTGCTTGCTATGCTGATGTGCCCAAGCCAAGGCATCTTCACAGACTTGTACCATTTGTAAGGGACTAAATTCTGGCGTCAGCGGATAAGCCACACTTAACACCTGTACTTTGGCATGCACTGCCAGCAAGCGACAGAATTCATCGTGAGTATCCAGACCGCCCACCATAAATGCACCGCCATGATAAAAAATCACCATCGGCAACTTCTTTTGTGGAGCTGGATGATAATGCCGGGCAAAGATGCTGCCACTCTGTAGAGGAAGGCGAAGCTCTTCGACAAATTTGACCGCGGTCGGTCTAGCCCGGATGGCTTTCATACGTGCATCAAACAATGTGCGCGAATGTGCGAGATCCTCACTGATAAAACTGCTATGCCCCTGTTTTATCTGGATGGCCATCAGGCATTTAACCAAAGGGTCTAAATCAGGATAGACATGAGGATAATCCAGGGCCTTAACCAATGTTTCCTTTGCAATGCCAGGTAAGCGGTCCAGCATACGCGCTGCCGTCCCTTGTCCTTTTTCCATCACACTTTTCAGAACCGGAGGATTCACAGTCATTATTTTTAGTCCTTATTCTCTTAATTCTTCATAGTTTCTACACGATTAGCGTTTCAGTGACCATATTCTTATATAAGTCTTAATATCAATGTACATATAGCTTCTGTCCGATACGTTACCCTCATTTATAGAAGATGTCATTGACCGTTTAAAGGTTATTTTTGACGTACTTTTGCGAGCTTAAGTATATTTTTTATTGCAAATCGGGAGGATGCCTATGGCTAGCAAAATTATAGCTTTGTCTTTGGCGACTGCATTTTTAGCTGTAGGCTGCGTCGCATTTCCTGAAGATGGTGGCTATTATGATGGCCGCTATGATCAGCGTTATGACCGTCGCTATGAACTGGACCGGCGTTATGAACAAGATCATCGCTATGAGCGGCAACGCTGGGAATATGAACAGCAACGCAAACGCATTGAACTGGATCGACGTAAACAGGAATTACAACGTCGCAATTGGGAGCAGGATCGTAAAAGACAGTTAGAGCTGGATCGACGTAAAAGCCAACTGGAACGGCAGCGCCATGAACAGCAACGTAAAAATATCATGACGCAACGGCAAAAACAGGTAGAGGCAGAACGTAAACGTCGTCAGGATCTGGAGCGTAAACGTGCAACAGATCAGCGCAGTAAAAAAGTCCAGCAAAACCGTTCTAATCAACGCTGGAATGACAACCGACGCCATCAGGAACAACGCTCACGCGATCGTCGTGATTAAGACTTGAATTGTCTTCTCTATTAAAAGCCCAGACTGAGCTTTTTAAATCGAAAAAGATAGCTTCCTGATAAACAAAGGCCCTAAAGAAAATTTCTTTAGGGCCTTTGTAGAGGGTTATGTTAAACGAACTTCCACTTCGCTTATGCTTCTCAGCAATTCAACCAGAACATCCTGTTCTCTACATAAATTATCCTATCGGATCAACTGGCTCTGATGAAGCCGAGATTCACTATCCAAGCTGTAAGTTTTATCTTACATAACGCTAAAATAGAGACAACTGATTCCAACAAATTCAAAATCGGTAAATTCTAGGCAAAAAAAAGGCTTATCTAGAGAACAGGATAAGCCACGAAAACACATTTCAAAATAAGAAGAAACTACAGCGATAGAATCTGGAATAAATATTAACTAAAAGTTCATCTATTGTGAAAGACTTTATTGCTTAGATATTAATCGTTTTTATGTCTAATAAATAAACAGGCAAAAAAAAGCTGAGTTTTGGGGATACTCAGCTTGAAAAAAGCAACTTTAAAATAGGGCAACAGCAACCCGGTTCGGCTCTCTCCTCTGAACAAGGTCGCTGTTAATAGAAATATAATGCAATTTTTTTACCCATACTTAAAACGGATTAAAATTATTAATTTGATTCAAAAATACGATTATTAATTTTTTATATTTATTTTCAAATAATTAAATCTTGGATTTAGTCGCGAATTAAATCTATTTAGCTCAAAATCCGGATTCATGGCTGCTTATACCCGTGTATTTTATTCTCATCCCATCCTGTTGTTGTGTTCTGAATAGCTTGTTCTGCTGTCCGCTGGATTCAGTATTTTGCATAAATCTTAAATTTAATCTGGGTCGACGCTTGAATTTTTACACCCTGCCCCGATTTCTTTAGGTAATCAAGAACTTCACAACCATGGCAGTTCAGCATAAACGCAGTGAACACTGAGGCCTAAGGACTGTACATGTTTAAGAACCCATTTAAACGGAGTAAATCAATGGCGACTGAGCAAAACGAGCAAGCTCAACAACTTGAGCAAGAGCAAGCGGAACAAGATACAGCGCAAACTCAAGCTGAAACCGAGCAGGCTGAAGTTTCCGTTGAGTCTTTACAAGAGCAGATTGCGCAGCTTGAAGGTGACTTGAAGTTAGAAAAAGCCCGTACCGCCAATGCAGTCTATGAAGCACAAAAGAGTGTTGAACGTATTCAGCGTGAATCTGAAAAGCATAAAGATACGGTTCTGGAAAAGTTCTCTAAAGAGCTTCTAGAAACAGTCGACAATCTGGAGCGTGCCATTGTGGCTGCAGGTGAAGAGCAAACACCATTGCGTGAAGGCGTTGAACTGACGCTTAAATCTTTATTGCATACCTTGGAGAAATTTGGGGTTGTGGCAGTAGACACCAACAACGGTTTCAATGCTGACCTGCACCAGGCAGTCGGGATTGATCCAAATGCCAAAGCAAATGAAATTGGGACTGTTTTGCAAAAAGGCTACACGCTTAACAGTCGCTTATTGCGTCCTGCCATGGTGATGGTCGGCGCTTAAGCCAAATAAATTCGGGAGTTTGTGAAATTTTTCAAAAATTTTACTTGAAAAAAATCGAACGGCTCTCATATCGGATAACAAGTGTAAATCACAAAAAAATTTTAGAGGAAACATCCAAATGGCTAAAATCATTGGTATTGACTTAGGTACTACAAACTCATGTGTTGCAGTACTTGAAGGCGACAAAGTTAAAGTAATCGAAAACGCTGAAGGCGCGCGTACCACTCCATCTATTATTGCCTATAAAGATGGCGAAATTCTGGTAGGTCAATCTGCAAAGCGTCAAGCAGTAACGAATCCGAAAAATACATTGTTCGCGATCAAACGTTTGATCGGTCGTCGTTATGAAGACCAAGCGGTACAAAAAGATATCGGTCTGGTTCCTTACAAAATCATCAAAGCTGACAACGGTGATGCTTGGGTTGATGTCAACGACAAAAAATTGGCGCCACAACAGGTTTCTGCTGAAATCTTGAAAAAGATGAAGAAAACTGCTGAAGATTACCTGGGCGAAACCGTAACTGAAGCTGTTATTACTGTTCCTGCTTACTTCAACGATGCACAGCGTCAAGCAACTAAAGATGCAGGTAAAATTGCAGGTTTAGAAGTTAAACGTATCATCAACGAGCCAACTGCTGCGGCACTTGCGTTTGGTATGGACAAGAAAGAAGGCGATCGTAAAATCGCGGTTTATGACTTGGGTGGTGGTACTTTCGACGTTTCAATCATTGAAATTGCGGACCTTGATGGCGACCAGCAAATTGAAGTATTGTCGACTAACGGTGATACATTCCTAGGTGGTGAAGACTTCGATAACGCGTTAATCGAGTTCCTGGTTGAAGAGTTCAAGAAAGAACAAAACTTTAACCTGAAACAAGATCCACTTGCACTTCAGCGTTTAAAAGAAGCTGCGGAGAAAGCAAAAATCGAGCTTTCTTCTTCAAATGCAACTGAAATCAACCTTCCATACATCACTGCTGATGCGACTGGTCCTAAACACTTAGTGATCAACGTAACACGTGCAAAACTTGAAGGTTTAGTTGCTGACCTGGTTGCTCGTACGATTGAGCCTTGCCGTATTGCGCTTAAAGATGCAGGTCTTTCGACTTCTGACATCTCTGACGTGATCCTGGTAGGTGGTCAGTCTCGTATGCCAATGGTTCAACAGAAGGTTCAAGAATTCTTCGGTAAAGAGCCACGTAAAGACGTAAACCCTGACGAAGCAGTAGCCATGGGTGCTGCGATTCAAGGTGCGGTACTTTCAGGTGACAAAACTGACGTACTTTTACTTGACGTAACTCCGCTGACACTTGGTATTGAAACCATGGGCGGCGTATTGACTGCAATCATCGAGAAAAACACCACGATTCCTGCGAAGAAATCTCAAGTGTTCTCAACTGCTGCGGACAACCAGCCTGCTGTAGACATTTCGGTTTACCAAGGTGAACGCAAAATGGCGCAGCAAAACAAACTGTTGGGTAACTTCCAGTTAGGTGACATTCCACCTGCGCCACGTGGTGTGCCACAAATTGAAGTATCTTTCGACATCAATGCTGACGGTATCTTGAAAGTATCTGCAAAAGACAAGAGTACTGGTAAAGAGCAATCGATCCAGATTAAAGCAAACTCAGGTTTGTCTGATGCTGAAATCGAAGCAATGATTAAAGATGCTGAAGCGAATGCTGAAGAAGACCGTAAATTTGAAGAGCTTGCAAAAGCACGTAACGAAGCGGATGCTTTAGTTGCTTCTTCACAAAAAGCAGTGAAAGATCTTGGTGAACAAGTGACTGCAGACGAAAAAACTGCAATCGAAACTGCGGTTTCTGAGCTTGAAGCTTCAACCAAAGAAAATGACGTTGAAGACATCAAAGCGAAAACTGAAGCGCTGCAAAACATCATCATGCCAATTACACAACGTGCATATGAAGCAGCTCAAGGCCAAGGCGGTGCGCAAGGTTTTGATCCAAACGCATTCCAAGGTGGCGAAGGTCAATCTCAAAAAGCGGACGACGGTGTTGTAGATGCCGAGTTCACTGAAGTGAAAGATGACAAAAAATAATTTGTCGCTTTAACTGAAAAAACCGCGCGAAAGCGCGGTTTTTTTATGTCTCTAATTAAAAGAATAGAAGAAAAATGACCAAAATTTGATCGTATTTTCAGAAAAAGCTGTTTAAGTTAAATCAAACATTAAAATACCCTGAACCCATGAAAATTCTGATTTTGCTACCTTTACTGAGTTGCTTGGGCCTGACAGCGTGTACCTCACCTGTTTCATCTTTCCCTTCTCAGATCACTTCAACTCAATCGACTCAAGCCATTGCCCAATTATTTGATCAGGCGCAAAGTTCTGGCGTTTTAGTGATTCAGCGTGGTCAAAAAGTACAGGTCTATGGCAATGATTTAAGCCGTGCAGGTACCGAATATGTTCCAGCCTCTACTTTCAAAATGCTCAATGCCCTGATTGGTCTACAACATGGTAAAGCCACAACCAATGAGATTTTTAAATGGGATGGCAAGAAACGCAGTTTTGCAGCCTGGGAAAAAGACATGACGCTCGGCGAAGCCATGCAAGCTTCTGCTGTACCCGTCTATCAGGAACTGGCACGTCATATTGGTTTGGAATTAATGCAGCAGGAAGTACAACGCATCCAATTTGGTAATCAGCAGATTGGTCAGCAGGTCGATAACTTCTGGTTGGTAGGCCCTTTGAAAATCACTCCAAAACAGGAAGTCGAATTTGTCTCTGCTCTAGCCCGAGAGCAACTAGCCTTTGATCCTCAAGTCCAGCAGCAAGTTAAAGCCATGTTACTTTTACAGGAACGGCAAGCTTATCGCCTATATGCCAAATCCGGTTGGGGCATGGATGTACAACCTCAAGTCGGCTGGCTTACCGGCTGGGTTGAAACACCGCAAGCCGAGATCGTGTCATTTTCACTGAATATGCAGATGCAAAATGGTATGGATCCGGCGATCCGCCTTGAAATTTTGCAGCAGGCTTTGGCCGAATTAGGGCTTTATCCAAAAGCTGAAGGATGATGCAAATAAGCATGGGAAAGGCATTAAAATTAAGCTATATTTTTAAAAAATAGACATTTAAATAAAAAATATGCGTCTTCTGCTCTGTCTGCTCGTAGTGGGATTGATCATGTCTGCCTATCTGCATATGCAGGCCAAAACCCATCCTCAACTGCGCTATAACTCGCTGGCTGATCATTTGACGCATCCTTTCGATACCCGTTTACGTTTCCGGATTGATCAGGTCGATTCAGGTTTTGGACTGAGTAAAGATCAGGTCATTCAACTGAGCAAGGAAGCGATTGAAATCTGGCATCAGGGAACAAATCGTGATGATTTGATGGTCTATGATGAAAATGCCAGACTGAGTATTCACTTGATCTATGATCAACGCCAGCAAGACTATGATGCCTTAAAGAAAGTCGAAAAACAGTTGCTGGCAGATGACGCCAAGTATCAACGTCAGGTCAAAAACCTGGAAACATCCCATCAGCACCTGGAAAGTCAGCAGCAACGCCTGATCCAGCAAAGAGATCAGATCAATAGTGAATTTCAGGCCTTACAGCAACGACGCCGTCAGCCGAATTTATCTGCTTATGAGCGTGAGCAGATTGAATATGAAGTCTTGGCTTTACAGCGTAAATCGGAAAGTTTTCAACGGGAACTTCAGTACCTGCAGGAACAGCAAAATTCCTTTAATATGAATGTTTCCATGCATCAACATGGTCTGCAAAACCATCAGCAGAATATCATTCAAGCCCAACAGCGTTTCCCTGCCCGCGAATTTCATAAAGGTGTGTTTATGGGCAATCAAATTCATGTCTATCAATTTGATGCAGAAGATGATCTCCGCCTGACTCTGGCACATGAACTCGGACATGCCTTGGGTCTGTATCACCATACTGACCCGGAAGCACTGATGTATCCGGTACTGGGTAAACAGAATCTGCAACACTTCCAGCTGCGACCTGCAGACAAGACCTTGCTTTATAACCGTTAAATGATCAGCTTGAATTCCTTAATTAATTTAAGTGTATAAGTATTATAAAAAACACTCTATTCTGATTTCATGTTATTGTGATTGACTACATTGTTTAGGCCATCTTTGGAGATTCGTGTGAGTTACTACCATATTTTAATTGAAGTAAATGACCACATTAGTACGATTGATGAAACCCGTGATATCGAGATCTTTGATATCGAGGACATCCAACCCTATCTTCATTCGATTTTGCTGCCTTATTTCAATGAACAACTGATTGAACTCGACGATGAAAATCTGGAATATAAAGATATTCTACATCTGGAAATCAAACAGACCTTATTGCCGATCAATGACCTGATCGAAGAAGAACAGCGTCTGTTGCCAAGCGATACCGACATTACCATTAGCGCCTATGAAATTTTTAATAACCGCGAGTTGAGTCAGGATGTCACCAGCGTGATCTTTGACCTGCTTGAAGCGGTAAAACTGGATAGCTAAACTTTCTCCAGATATAAAAAAAGTCCTCATTGAGAGGACTTTTTTTGTGCATGGATTTAGATCGAGAATGAAGATCCACAACCACAGGTCGTGGTCGCATTCGGGTTTTGTACCACGAAACGTGAACCTTCTAGACCTTCTAAATAATCGACAACTGAACCGACCAGATATTGATAACTCAATGAATCGACCAGGACTTTAACATCGCCATTGGCAAATTCTGCATCATCTTCATTCTGGCTTTCCGCAAAGTTAAAGCCATAAGAGAAACCTGAACAGCCGCCACCGGTCACATAGACACGGAGCATTAAGTCTTGGTTACCTTCACTGTCACGCAACTGGCGTACTTTATTTGCGGCATTGTCGGTGAGCACAAGCGCTTGGGCATTCATGGCGGATTCCTCTGTTGAATGGAATGTCTTTAAAAAGAAAAGACCATATTTAAGTATAGCACACTCAATATATGGTCAGTCTCTACAGATTAAAAGTCAAATCAGAGTAATTTTATCAGGATTATTTGTAGTTCTCATCCTGTAAGGCACATTCAAAATTTGTCGGATTCTGTTTGCAACGGAATTGCCACAGCAATTTCATCATGCGTTTGTCATAAACGCCGCGTTTGGTCAGGTCAATTCGGGAATCCCGCATCATTTTCTGATAACCTGGTTTATCTGCCGCAGGAATATCCATCCAGTATTTCGAAGGAATATCCGCTTTCATTTTACCCAAAATACCAAAGGCACGTGGTAACTGGCTCTTGACCCATTCACGTGATTTTTGTCCGTATCCTGCCGGGAATTTATCAGGACGGATAATAATATTACCTGTAACCTGCAATACCGGATAATTCACAATCGCACCTTTACTACCCAACCCTTTATGTAATTCTAAAGGCTTAAATGCTGCAGCTGGTGCACCGATAATATCCACCTGACCATTGTTAAACATACTGGCAAAATTGCTGATTTCGGCACTCACTGCTTGTGCACCAACCTGCTGTACCATGATTTTTTGTGCTTCGTCATGGCTTAGTACCGCAATTTTTTTACCGGCTGCTTTGGCAACAGTATTGATACTGCGGTCGTTCACTAACAGAAAAGCATCACCTACCGGAATCACTCCAACAATTTCATATTTACCTTGCAGCATTTGTTTGGCGAAGGTGGGACTGGCCAGGCCCTGCATGACTTTAACCGCCAGATTCAGATCGGTGATAGCCCCGATTGCATCCAGAGAACCGGTAAACTTGTTAAATTGACGGCCACGCATTCCAGTCACACTAATGCCGTCACATTTCCCGGCTTTAAAATCTTCTGCGACCACGGCTTCATTAGTATTCACCCGCAATTCGACATCTGCCCCCCAGTTTTTGGCCGCCAACTGATAGTCTTTCATCACACTATAGACATCACCGTTTTTACCGACCAGATCAAATACGCAAATCACCTGTTTGGCTTGCGCCAGACCTGAAACAGCCAGTGTCGCTGTAGCCAATGCCAGTACTTTCCATCCTCTATGCATCATCTTCATTTCCTTATCGCTTGTTTTTGTTATTGAAGTTTTAGTCACATGTGATTGTTTTTTATATGAAACATTCGAATTTAATATTTAGATTAAGCTTAAGCTATTTTATTTGCTGCACAATGGCAGATCTGACCTGGTTCAGCCATAAAAAAAGCCTAGATCACTCTAAGCTTTTTGCTTTAAAAATCAGATTATTCGCCAGCCATTGAACATTCAAAGTTGGCCTTATCGACAGAACAACGGGCACGTTTTAATACTGACATCATGCTGGCATCATAGATTCCACGTTTGGTCATGTCCATCCGGCCATCACGTAACATTTTCTGATACTTGGTTTTATCTTCAACGTTCAGGTTCATTTTATATTTCGACGGAATACCGGCTTCCAGACGTTTGATCATGGCCATGCTCTTTGGCAGGTTTTTGATAAACCAGTCACGCGATTTCTGTCCAAAACCTGCGGGGAATTTTTCTGGACGAATCACAAAATCAGACGTCACATGCAGCACCGGGAAATTAAACATCGCGCCGTTATTACCCAGACCTTTATAGATTTCTAATGGCTTGTAGGCATAGGCAGGCGCACCCACCATATCCACCTGACCATTGTTAAATTTGGCCACAAAGTTGGACACATCGGAAATGACGGCCTGTGCACCGACGCGCTGTACCATGATTTTCTGGGCATCGTCATAGCCGAGTACTGCGAATTTTTTACCTGCAGCCTTTTCAATCGAATTGATATTTTTGTCACGAACAAAAATAAATGCCGAACCCAGCGGAGAAATACCGGCAATTTCATATTTTTTGCCGCCCATATTGGTCACCATTTTGCCTGCATTACGTTTGTCGAGAGCAAAACTGATCGCACGCTGGGCAATAGCATTACTTGGTGCACCACCCAGTGCATCAATAGAACCGGCAAATTTATTGTATTGACGGGCACGCATGGCGGTCATAAACACGCCATCACATTTACCGGCCTTGAAGTCATTGTCGGCAACCGCTTCATCCTGACGGGCAATCAGATTAATTTCTGCGCCCCAGCCTTTTGCAGCCAGTGCCCATTCTTGTGCCATCTGGAAAGACTCACCGGATTTACCCAGTAAGTCAAACACACAGATATCGACTTTTTCTGCATGCGCCGCACTTGCAAAACCAAATGCAGAGAATGCAGCCAATGATAAGAGTGTTTTTTTCATTGTAGTTATCCTTTGAAATCTTGTTATTCGCTGAGTGTCCGTACACGGGACAAATATTAAGCAAGTTTAATTAAAAAAAATAGAGCATTTACTCCATTTAAAACCGGCATTTTGGCCTATAAAGATAAATCAGCAATAGTTGCCTAAGTTATTTTTAAATATATATTTAAATATCAATATCTTAATATTTAAAACTGCTTTCTTATAATTACATTTACCCAGATATAGTTACAAAGATATACATGATTTCAGATTTATTCGCCACCAATCGAACATTCAAAATTGGTTCTTTCTACCGTACAACGCGCGCGTTTCAATACGTTCATCATGCCCTGATCATAAATCCCCTGTTTGGTTAAATCGATCCGCCCATCACGCAGAATCTTTTGGTAGGCCACACGATCTTCACGGCTTAGATTCAGAATATATTTGCTTGGAATCTCAGCTTCCATGCGCTTGACCATGGCAAAGCTGCGCGGTAACTGTTTCACAAACCAGTTTCGGGATTGTGCGGCAAAGCTTGCCGGAAACTTTTCCTGACGAATAATCAGATCAGCAGTGACATTAATCACCGGAAAATTAATCATTGCGCCTTGACGGCCTAGTCCTTTCTGTAATTCCAGCGGTTTAAATACATAAGCCGGTGCAGCGACAATATCCACTTCGCCCTGATTAAACTTGCGAATAAAATTGGAAATTTCCGACATGACCGGTACTGCTTCAATCCGGTCGACCATGATTTTTTGCGCATAGTCATAATGCAGCACGGCAAATTTCTTGCCTTTGACCTGTTCCAGTTTATTTAGAGTACGATCACGAACAAAAATATAGGCTGGGCCAATCTGACCAATACCCGCCACTTCGAATTTTTCTTTGCCAATCTGGGTGATCAGGCGTTTGCTATTGCGTTTATCCAGTACATAGCTGATGGCTTTCATGGCAATGTCATTATTCGGCACGCCGCCAATTGCATCAATCGATCCAGCAAATTTGTTATAAGCCCGGGCACGCATTGAGGTCATATAGAAGGCATCACATTTTCCGGCTTTGACGTCCTGATCGACCTTGGCTTCATCCTGATAAGCGCTTAGCTGAATTTCGGCACCCCAGCCTTTTGCTGCCAGCGCCCATTCCTCCAGCAGTTTGTAAGACTCACCAGATTTCCCCAGTAAATCAAAAACACAGACATTCACTCTGGCTTGAGTTGAAGTCGACACCAAAATGCCCAGTGCCGATAAAATTAAACATCCCTTTTTCATTTTTATTTGACTCTATGATATTTTTTGCTCCATCAGCCTGAACTATAAACCACTGTTCATGCATAAAATAGAGCTTTTACTCAACTTATGCGTCTATCCCAGATGAATTGACAGAGATGAAAAGCACAATCATTTCAGCAAAACCGGTAAGATTTTTCATTTTCACAGGGCTTTCCTTTAGAATAGGCGCATCTTATTTCTTAGCTTTGATTTCTCAATGATTCAGTTAGACCAGTTATCTATACGTCGCGGTGGACGTGTTTTATTTCAAAAAGCGTCGATGCAGTTACACCCAGGATGGAAAATTGGCCTAACCGGTGTCAATGGTGCCGGGAAATCAACCCTGTTTTCAGCCTTGCTGGGCGGCATGGAGTCAGATACGGGTTCATTGACCCGTCCTGCGGTGTGGACCGTGGCGCATATGGCTCAGGAAATTAAAGCGCTGAATATGAAAGCCATTGATTTCGTATTATCAGGTGATGAAGAATACTGGGAGATTCAGCAGAAACTTGAGCAGCCAGATCAACTGGATGATGCAGAACTAGGGCATTTATATGGCCGTTTTGATGAAATTTCAGGTTATTCAGCTCCTGCCAAAGCCTCGCAATTGATGGCGGGTCTGGGCTTCTTTGAACATCAATCACAACTGGATGTTTCAAGTTTTTCCGGTGGCTGGCGTATGCGTCTGAATCTGGCACGTACCCTGATGAGCCGCTCAGACTTACTGCTCCTCGATGAACCGACCAACCATCTGGACTTGGATGCGATTCTCTGGCTCGAAGACTGGCTCAAGGCTTATGAAGGTACGCTGGTGCTGATTTCACATGACCGAGACTTCCTCGATGCGATCACCGATCATATTTTACATATCGAAAATCAGGAACTGACTTTATATACCGGCAACTACTCGACTTTCGAGCGTACCCGCAGTGAACGTCTGGCGCAGCAGCAACAGGCGTATGAAAAGCAGCTGGAAACCCGCGCGCATCTGCAAAAATATATTGACCGTTTTAAAGCGCAAGCGACCAAAGCCAAACAGGCTCAAAGCCGGATTAAACAGCTGGAACGCATGCAGGAACTGTCTGCTGCGCATGTCGATACACCATTTACTTTCAGTTTCCGTGAACCGACCAAAATGAGTTCACCGTTATTGCAACTGGAACATGCCGATATTGGTTATGGCGACAAGCTGATTGTGACCAATGTAAATTTACAGATCACGCCAAACAGCCGGATCGGTTTACTCGGGATGAATGGTGCTGGTAAATCCACACTGATTAAATCGCTGGTCGGTGACCTGAAACTGATTCAAGGTCTGCGTAAAGATTCAGAACTATTGAATATTGGTTATTTTGCCCAGCATCAAATGGATGCACTGGATGGTAATGCCAGCCCAATGTTACAGCTGGCACGTATCGCAGATAAAAAAATCAGTGAAGCCAGTCTACGCTCCTTCTTGGGTAGTTTCGGTTTTAGTGGCGAACGTATGGATACGCCAAGTGAAAGCTTCTCAGGCGGTGAACGTGCACGTTTGGCCCTAGCACTGATTGTTTGGCAGCGTCCGAATGTACTGATTCTGGATGAGCCGACCAACCATTTAGACCTGGATATGCGTCATGCACTGACTATGGCTTTACAAGATTTTCAGGGCGCGGTAGTTCTAGTTTCGCATGAACGTCAGCTCATCGCCAGCGTCTGTGATGAACTGCTACTGGTACATAATGGTCAATGCCGTGAGTTTGATGGTGATCTTACTGCCTATGCTGACTGGTTACGCCAAGCCCGTATTGAGATGATTAAAAATGGGCAAAAGCCAGCAGAACCGGTGAAATCCCAAGTCGAAGTCAAACCGACTATTTCCAAACTGGACAAGGAAGCACAACGTAAGGAAGCTGCTCGCCAGCGGGAACTAAGTCGTCCGATTCGCAAGAATATTGAAAAATGCGAAGCACAGATGGCCAAACTACAGCCGCGACTGATTGAAATTGAAAACCTGCTGGGTGACAGTACTTTATACGAAGCATCACGTAAAAATGATTTGCTGAAACTGATGAATGAGCAAACCGAGCTAAAAGCCAAACTGGAAACAGCCGAAGAGCAAATGCTAGAACTGATGATGGAACTGGAAAGTCTGGAACAGACGTTCTAAAGCTCTTTTAGTAAGATTTAAGATAAGAGATGAATGACCAACGTTGTTCATCTCTTTTTTATTCACTATTTTTAATGTTTTCTCTTCCATTTTCCCCTCTGTATTTTTTCATCTACGTCTAGATGTTTCTTTAATTCTGTTCTTTTCTATTCATTCGACACATAAGGTCATGAATTACACAAACCCTATATAAGTTTATTTTTTAAACATTCGTGTGGCGTTTTTCATACATTAATTTACAGCGTACTGTTTCATCCTAAGGCTCTAATACAAGTGTTAATTAATTTTTGGCAGCCTTGCTACGAGTCTGTTTAATGTTGAACTAGAGAGAGGAAATCCGCATGCGTGCTCTTACCTATCATGGTGCTCGAGATGTACGAGTTGAATCCGTTCCAGATCCAGTGATTCAGGAACCAGATGACGTTATTTTAAGGGTGACAGCCACCGCCATCTGTGGCTCAGATCTGCATTTATACCGGGGGAAAATTCCGGCCACTGAAGACGGTGATATTTTCGGCCATGAATTTATGGGAATTGTAGAAGAAGTCGGCCCAGAAGTAACCGAAGTCAAAAAAGGTGACCGGGTGATTATTCCCTTTGTGATTGCATGCGGTCACTGTTTTTTCTGTGAACATGAACTGATGGCTGCCTGTGAAAATACCAATAGCGGTCGTGGTGCGATCCTGAATAAAAAACAGATTCCACCCGGCGCAGCTTTATTTGGCTTTAGCCATCTGTATGGTGGTATACCAGGTGGTCAGGCCGAATATGTGCGGATTCCCAAGGGCAATGTCGGACCATTTAAAGTGCCGGGTTCCCTGCCTGATGAAAAAGTATTATTCCTGACCGATATTCTGCCAACTGCGTGGCAAGCAGTGAATAATGCCCAAGTCGGTCGAGGTTCCAGTGTGGCGATTTATGGTGCTGGCCCGGTCGGTCTGCTGGCTGCTGCCTGCGCGCGGATGCTCGGTGCCGAGCAGATATTTATGGTCGATCACCACCCTTACCGTTTGCGTTTCGCGCATCAAACCTATGGGGTAATTCCCGTCAATTTTGATGAAGTCGATGCCGCTGAATTTATCATTCAAAATACCACGGGTTATCGTGGAGTCGATGCCGTCATTGATGCGGTCGGTTTTGAAGCCAAAGGTAGCATGCTGGAAACCGTAATGACCAACCTGAAATTAGAAGGTTCGAGTGGTTCAGCGCTAAGACAATGTATTGCAGCGGTCCGTCGCGGCGGTGTGGTGAGTGTACCTGGAGTTTATGCCGGTCCAATTCATGGCTTCTTGTTTGGTGATGCCTTTGACAAAGGTTTGACCTTTAAAATGGGACAAACCCATGTGCATAATTACTTGCCGCAGTTGCTAGAACATATTGAAAATGGAGATCTGTCTCCAGATCTGATTATTACCCATCGCATGAAACTGGAAGATGCTGCGGAAGGTTACCGTATTTTTGATAAAAAGGAAGAAGACTGTCGTAAAGTCATTCTAACACCATAAATATGATTAAAAAAAAGCGCCGTCAGGCGCTTTTTTATTTTTCATCGTCATTTTATCAATCCTCTTTTTCTTGTTCCTAATCAATATCATTTCAGCGATTCCCTCCCTCTTTTCTATCGAGTAATAAAAGAAATGCCCGATTTTCAATAATGAAATCAAGAAATAACTCAAAAATGAGAAATAAAAAAGTTAAGCAAAAATCGATAAAAGTATGATTTTAAATAAAAATGAAAGTTCACTTGATTATTAAATCAATTATGTAGTTTAGCTGCATCTTGAGTTTTTAGTTAACAATATGTTCCACGGTAATGATTAGAGAAACTACACTATATTTACAAGTATTTAATTTATAATAATTTTTTATTTTAAAGCCAATCCAAGGAATAGTCTGGTCATACTAGCAATATATCGCCAAATCTAGCTTTAAATTTAAAATGCTATTTTAAATTTAAAAACACTTATCCACAAGATAATCGATTTCAAATTTGAATTTAAAATAAAGAATTAATACGTGGATTAAAGCTTGCGGAAAAATACTATCTTATTCACATAAAAATTATGGATAACTTTAGAGTTATCCACATCTCTGATCAGGCTTTCTAGATGCTTGAAGCAATATTATTCACGTATTATTTAGCGTATTAGACCAAGTTTCTTATAAGCTATTGAAAATTGAAAATTTAAAATTTAAAATTTAGTTTTAGCAGCTTTTTATTTATTTTTGAGATATTGGATCTTCTGAATAGGCGATTTATTATTTTTTAGTCGAATCCACCTAAAGTATTCGATCTGTTTTTATTACACGCATCTTTAAATACCACTTTGACTGATCCAGTTTTCACCTAGTGTCGTGAACTGCATGCAAACTTCTCATCGTATAAAGAACGTCTTTCTACCTCACTTTCCTATTCAAAAATTATTTTAGAAGTTCTGATGCAGATCATTTTTATAACGATAGATTCACTCCAGATTTCAGGTATTCTCCCGAGTTGGTAATCTCTATACATAAACCCTTTCTTAGAGTCGATTTGGCTTACTCAACTTGGCTTTTTAAAACCTAAATGAACCCGTTCCATATCTAAAAATCGGTCCAAAATTACTTTATTTTGCCTAGCTCACAGGATATGAGTAAAAAATTGGTCTAAAAAAAGCGCCTCGAAAGGCGCTTTTTTATATCTGATTTTATCCTGAAGGGTTATGCATCAATATCTGCATTCAAGGCATTTTCTTCAATGAAAGCACGACGTGGTTCTACGTCATCGCCCATCAAGCAAGAGAACATACGATCCGCTTCAATCGCATCGGTAACTGTCACTTGCAGCATGTTACGGTTGTCTGGATCCATGGTGGTTTCCCACAACTGTTCCGCATTCATCTCACCCAGACCTTTATAGCGCTGGATCATCATGCCACGACGTGAGTCCTGCAAGATATGCTGCCAAACCTGATGGAAATTGCTAACCTGAATCTTGCGGTCGCCTTTTTGTAAATATGCACCCTCTTCAAGCAGGCTAAACCAACTCTTCGAGTTCTTTAATAAACGTGCATATTCACTTGAACCTAACAGTACTGAGTCTAACAGGTAGCTATGTGGCAAGTTATGTACATAGATCGTGATACGTGGCAACCAGCTTGTAGTTTTTTGACCATCTGCCAGTTCTTTTTCAAAACGTTCTAGGGTTAATTCTGGACGTAATGTAGGCTGAATGGCTTCAATCGCTACACGTAGATTCTCACCCCATGTTTCCACATAGTTTTTGTCTTCCAGCTGATCCAGCTTAAAGCCTTCCAGTGACAGTAGGGCATCAAGCAGACTCGCAGGATAACGTTGGGTCAAACGTGCCAAGCTCTTCTGGGAAGTCTGATAATCAGCAATCACATTCGCCAGTGCTTCACCACGAATCGCAGGCGCTTCTGCACTGATATGCAGTTCCAGCTCATCAATCGCATTCGAAATTAGGTAAGTCTCCAGTGCATCATTGTCCTTGATGTACTGTTCCTGCTTACCTTTTTTCAGCTTATATAATGGTGGCTGTGCGATATAAATATGACCACGTTCCACAAGTTCCGGCATTTGACGGAAGAAGAACGTCAACAGTAAGGTACGGATATGCGAACCATCCACGTCAGCATCGGTCATGATAATGATTTTGTGATAACGCAGTTTGTCCGGATTATATTCTTCACGACCAATACCACAGCCCAATGCGGTAATCAGCGTACCGACTTCAGCAGAGGAAATCATGCGGTCAAAACGGGCACGTTCCACGTTCAGGATCTTACCTTTCAGCGGTAAAATCGCCTGCATTTTACGGTTACGACCTTGCTTTGCCGAACCACCTGCAGAATCACCCTCGACCAAGTATAGCTCAGACAATGCTGGATCTTTTTCCTGACAATCGGCCAGTTTACCTGGAAGACCGGCAATATCCAGCGCACTCTTACGACGTGTCATTTCACGTGCTTTACGCGCTGCATCACGCGCACGTGCTGCATCAATGATCTTGCCAGCAATCGCTTTGGCTGCTTGTGGATTTTCCAATAAATATTCAGAAAATGCCTTATTCATGGCCTGTTCGACAGCCGTTTTTACTTCACTCGACACCAGTTTTTCTTTGGTCTGTGAAGAGAATTTTGGATCAGGCACCTTGACTGACACAATGGCAGTCAAGCCTTCACGTGCATCATCACCCGATACCGCAACTTTTTCCTTTTTCAGGATATTTTCGCTGTCCATGTAGTTATTTAAACCACGGGTCAACGCAGCGCGGAAGCCGGCCAAATGCGTACCACCATCCTTTTGCGGGATGTTATTGGTAAAGCAACGCACATTTTCCTGATAAGAATCATTCCATTGTAATGCGACTTCTACCGTAATACCGTTGTCGGCCTGTGCAGCAGTGAAGTGGAAGATATCATTCAGGTGCGTTTTGCCTTCGTTAATATATTTAACGAACTCAGATAAACCACCTTCGTAGTCATAGACATTCTCAAGATTGACGCGTTCATCACGCAGGACAATACGTACACCCGCGTTTAAGAATGACAATTCACGTAAACGACGCGCTAAAATATCAACATTGAAAATGGTTTGACTAAAGGTTTCAGCACTTGGGTAGAAACGTACTGTTGTACCCGATTTATCAGTTGTACCTGTTTCACGTAATTTATAAACAGGATCACCATGACGGTATTCCTGTTCATAAGTTTTGCCCGCACGGCTAATATTTAATAGCAGTTTTTCAGACAGCGCATTGACCACCGAAACACCAACGCCATGCAGACCGCCAGAGACTTTATAACTGTTGTCGTCGAACTTACCACCGGCATGCAGAATGGTTAAAATTACTTCTGCTGCAGACACGCCTTCTTCAGGGTGAATGTCGGTCGGAATACCACGACCATTATCAGATACTGAAACCGATTCATCTTCATGGATCGTCACTATAATTTCATCACAGTGGCCTGCCAAGGCTTCATCAATCGAGTTATCGACTACTTCAAACACCATGTGGTGCAGGCCTGTACCATCGTCTGTGTCACCAATGTACATGCCCGGACGCTTACGTACTGCGTCTAAACCACGTAATACCTTGATGCTAGAGGAATCATAAGCCTTTTCAATGGTTTGTTCTGTTTGAGAAGCAGCTTGATCTTCTGAACTCATGGTTTCTCCCTAGTGAAAAATAGGTCTATCCAAAGATGGGTAAAACTCAAAAAATATTATTGCACAACTTGAACTGTACCGTTTTCAACACTGAATAACTGATATGAGATAGACAAATCATGTAAGTGCTTTTGTACTGATTCATGGTCTAAGGTGGTAATAAAAACTTGACTACCAAGTTGGCTCAATCGCTCAATTAAACGTTGTTGTGCGGTTAAATCTAATTCTGCTGTCACATCATCTAATAATACCACAGTTTCCTTATTACAAGAATGGAGCATTGCGATTTGCGACAGTTTTAGTGCGATCATCAGCAGCTTTTTCTGACCCCGCGACAGGATCACGTCGGCATCCCCCATCGGGGTCTTTAAACGCAAATCCGCGCGATGTGGACCATATTCGGTATAGCGTCGCTCACAGTCTTTTTCATGCTGGTTGGTCAGATCATTCAGCAGGCCAGTTTCACTGTGAAAGCCCGGACTGTATTCCAGACTGACTTGCAAATCAGGTAATAACTGTTTCAGGTCATCTTCAAAAAAGGGCTTCCATTGTTCCACGATCCCGACACGTTGCGAATGTAAAATTTCACCATATTCACTGAGCATCTGGTTCCACGGTTCCAGATCTGACAGACTGAGAAAGCGTTTGCTTTTGAGCAAACTATTTCGCTGTTTCAGCGCACGAGAATAATATTGCCAGGCATGATAAAACTCTGGTTCCACGTGGAACATTAACCAGTCAAGGAGTTGGCGTCGTGGTTTAGCACCATGATCGATAATATCGGTGCTTTGCGGATCAATCAGCTGCAAGGGCAACAGTTTGGCCAGCTGTCCCTGGGTTGCGACCAGATCACCATTGACCTTGATCAGTTGCTCCCCGCTGGCCATTTTTTGCATGCCAATTTTTTCAGTCGCAGACTGTGCAAATACAATCGCATCCTGCGCGCCATGCTGGATATAATTTTTAGGAATATGAGTACGGAAGGAACGACCGGCAGCCAGTAAATGAATCGCCTCTAAAATCGAGGTTTTACCTGAACCATTTTGCCCATAAAAAACATTAAACGGCTGCAATCCGTGGAGAGCAACCGTCTTTAAATTCCGCACACGCTCAATATGTAAACGCGTAATATGCATGTCTTATATGAATATCAGAAGCCGCGGCTTAAACACGCATCGGCATGACGACATAAGTCTGATCAGTATGCGCCGGGTCTTGTACTAAGACAGACTGATTCGCTTCAGTCATAGTCATTGACACATCATCGCCATCCAGCACACCGAGGACTTCAATCAGATACTGCGCATTGAAGGACATTTCTAGCGGTGAATCGGCATATTGAATCGCCAGGTCTTCAATCGCTTCATCCTGCTCCGGGTTATTGGCACGAAGTTGCAAAGAATCAGCATTGAAGTTCAGAAACACACCGCGAAGTTTTTCATTACTTAAAATCGCCACACGCTGCAAAGACTGCTTGAACACGTCATGTGCGATCATCACGACTTTGTCGCCCCCACGTGGAATCACACGGCGGTAGTCCGGGAACTTACCATCAATCAGCTTGGTAGTGAAACGCACGGTAATGTTCGCCTGTTCCTTGTCACGGCTTGGCATATTGATGGTCACATTGAGCAGTTCACGACCAATCAATAGAGATAATTGCTCATCTTCAACGCTGAGCAGGCGCTGTAATTCTGCAACGGCCTTACGTGGCACAATTGCCTGAATCGGCTGTGCTGCAGTGGATTGTGCTGCTGTTTCACACAGTGCTAGGCGGTGGCCATCGGTGGTCACAGCACGTAGCTGATTGGCATCAATTTCCAGCAAAGTACCGGTCAGGTAAAAACGCACATCCTGAACTGCCATGGCAAAGGCGGTTTTTTCGAACAGGCGTTTAAGTTCACGCTGTGTCACCGTCACTTGCGTGCCTTGGGTGTTTTCAGTGTTCAGTAATGGATAATCATCAGCAGGCAAGGTACCCAGTACAAAACGACTGTTGCCTGATTTAAGGATGCAGCGCTGATCTTCAGTAATATGCAAATCCACCAATGCCGCTGAAGGAAGTGACTTACAGATATCAATCAGCTTACGTGCAGGAACTGTGGTCTCGCCTTCCTGCAGACATGCACCTTCAGCCAGTGCTGTACTCGCCACCAGTTCGACTTCCAGGTCGGAACCGGTCACGGTCAATGCTTGCGTAGTCACCTGAATTTTCAGGTTAGACAGGATATTCAAGGTATGGCGACGTTCAACCGCTCCTACGACATGTGAGAGAACATTCAGTAAGCTTTCTTTCGCGATTTTTAAACGCACAGTGCATTCCTCTAAAGCTGAAGATTAATATAGAAAAAGTGATTTTTTTGACGGTTTACTATGCGGCAAAAGCAGCCGCATAGCAAGAATAGAATTTGAGCGATTTAGGTCAACTTTGCAACAGACGCTGCAGGTTTTTATAGTCTTCGTTAAAGATCGGATCTTCTTCACGCAGGCTTTGTACTTTCTCGCAGGCATGCATCACGGTACTGTGATCACGGCCGCCAAAAGCCATGCCAATTTCCGGAAAACTGTCGCCGGTTAATTCACGTGCCAGCCCCATCGCCAGCTGACGTGGGCGGGCATAAATCCGGGTACGTTTTGGACCGACCAGTTCTTTCAGTGGAATCCGGAAATACTCACTCACCACACGCTGAATATTTTCAGTACTGATGGTACGGGCACGAATTGCCAGCACATCTTTTAAAGATTCACGCACCACATCCAGATCAATTGGCGTACCTTTAAAACGTGAAATCGCCACCACTTTGTTCAGCGCACCTTCCAGCTCACGCACGTTAGCCACCACCTGCTGGGCAATAAACAGCGCACAGTTACGTGGTAAATCGACCTGGTTGCTTTCTGCTTTTTTCAGCAGAATTTCAATTCGGGTTTCAATATCTGGCGGTTCAACCCCGACCGACAAGCCCCAAGAAAAACGTGAAACCAGACGTGGATCCAGCTCTGTCAGCTCTTTAGGATAACGATCCGAAGTCAAAATAATTTGCTTGGATTCATCCAAAAGTGCGTTAAAGGTGTAGAAAAATTCGACCAGACTGGCCTCTTTACCGGCCAGCAAGTGAATATCATCGACCAGTAATAAATCCAGAGAACGGCAGTTTTTCTTAAACTCTTCGACTTTACCCTGCTGCAACGAGCTGACAAAGTCCTGTACAAAACTTTCTGCGGTCATGTACATGACGCGTGCATTCGGCTTGGCCTGCAACAGCGCATTGCCGACCGCCTGCATCAAGTGGGTTTTACCCAGACCGGTCGGACCATATAAAAATAACGGGTTGTGCTGTGAAGCCCCCAGCTGGGTCAGTACCTTGCGACAGGTTTCTGCTGCCATCTGGTTCGATCGGCCTTCCACAAACAGCGAGAAGGTAAACAATGGATTCAACTGACGTCTACGGCTATTTTTGCCGCTGTCTTCTTTTTCTTTCTTCGGCTTCGGCACTGGCATCGGTGTCGAGGTCAATGCCGCAGTCGTGGTCGCCGGTTGTTCACTGGCAGATAAAATCGCCCCTGGACGTGAATCGACCAAAATCTCGACCTTGCGTACCCGTCCTTCAGACAACTGTTCTGCCAGAATCGTAATCAGTTCCAGATGATGTTCCTGAATGTAACGCGTCCAGTAAGGATTAGGTGCATACAAACGCAAGCTGTCTTCCAGCTCTTCTGCAACCAATGGGCGAATCCACATTGTAAAGACATTTCCAGAGAGCTCTTGTCGCAGGCGATTTAAGCAGTCCGTCCAAAGCATGTGAATCCCCTATTCATTCCATTGTTCATTCAAAAAAGATGACCGCGACCAAAAGCGGGTCGCCATTCTAACCAAGTTATCCACATCTGTCATGGCAATTTCCACAAAAACTGTGCAAAAAGAAATCAACATGTATGAATTTAAATTTAAAACCCAGTGTGGATAAGTTTATCCGCAAGCTGTGGATAAAATATATCATAAAGTTATCCACAAAGTATAAAATTAATAGAAACAGTTTTATCCACAATATAAGTTTATGTTTAATTAAATAAAAAGTGGCTTATCCATAGAAAAAGTGCTCCCTAATAGTAATAAATTTAAATTTATAAATTTGAATTTATTTATAAGATCACTAGTTTTTGTGGATAACTCAAAAAACTTCAAATTTAAATTCAAAACCGTAAGTTAAATTTAAACTCTGGATAACATGTGGATAACTTTGTTGATAGAGTTGTTTATAACTTATATATATTTATATAACAATAACTTAATTTGTGATTAACTTGAATTGAACTATTTTTTATTCAGTTCTTTGAAAAACCAGGGTCTTTATCTTTTTTGATCTTATTTGAAAAGAAAACCGCTTTTGCATTGACAGCTCAAGCAATGAGCACTAAAATCGCGGACCTTCACAGAAAGATCATTTTTTGGAGTTTCAATATGAAACGTACATTCCAACCGTCTGAATTAAAGCGTAAGCGTGTTCATGGTTTCCGTGCTCGTATGGCTACTAAAGCTGGTCGTCAAGTATTAGCTCGCCGTCGTGCAAAAGGTCGTCATAGCTTAACTGTTTAATCAGTTACGCTAAGACGATTTTGGGTGTTATGACAAAACTTTATAGTTTTGGCACAGAGTTCCGATTACGCTGTGCTGCCGATTATAAAGGTGTCTTTGATGGTGCGCTTTTTAAAGTGCATCAACCCCATTTCTTATTTCTTGCAAAACATTCCGAACTGCCAAATAGCCGTTTGGGTTTAGTTGTTGCCAAGAAGAAAGTGCGACGTGCACACGAAAGAAATCGAGTAAAACGACTTGCTCGCGAAAGTTTTCGCCTGCATCAACAGCAATTAGATGACTTAGACATTGTAATCATGCCAAAAATGGGTGTTGAAGCAGTGCCTAATGCAGAATTGCACCAGCAATTACAATTTGCCTGGCAGAAACTGAACCGTCTTGCCAAAAAGCATTCAAAAATAGCCCCCTCCCCACAAAAGTAGAGTTGGCCAATGGTACGTTTACTGCATTGGTTGATCCGTTTCTATCAGATTGCGATTAGTCCTCTTCTTGGACCGCGCTGTCGTTATATTCCAACTTGTTCTCAATATTCCTTGGAAGCAGTCCAGATGCATGGCGCTGGGCGTGGAGTGTGGCTGGCTACTAAACGTATTTGCCGTTGTCATCCGTGGGGGGGCTCGGGATATGATCCTGTTCCCTCAAAAGCGATTCGTTTTATTTCATTTCAGCAAATAGATTCTCAAACGCTTCACGTTGCTGTACCCTTTCGTGATCGTTTATTGAACCAAAATCACTCTCACCACTTGGGGTAATACATATGCAACAATGGGCCAGGATTGCAATTCTCGGAGCCATGTTTGTTGTCGCATATTTGCTCATTTTGGCGTGGCAAAAAGATTATGGAAATGCTGAAA
Source organism: Acinetobacter sp. CIP 64.7 (assembly GCF_000369745.1). Lineage (GTDB taxonomy): Bacteria > Pseudomonadota > Gammaproteobacteria > Pseudomonadales > Moraxellaceae > Acinetobacter > Acinetobacter fasciculus. The sequence goes on from NZ_KB850183.1 coordinate 136,020, forward strand.
CAAAACCGCAGCAGGAAACTGCTGTTGTTTCGCATGACGTATCTGCAGATTTGCCAAATGGTCAGACGGCTACAGTTGCCTCTGATCTGCCACAAGCAAATGTGCCAGCACAGCAAGCCACGGATGCCACAGCACCTGTAAGTCAGCAGCTTATTTCAGTACAAACTGACCTTTATCATCTTTGGATTAATCCTAAGGGTGGTGATATTGTTCGTATTGAATTACTCAATCATGACAAGAACAAAGACAGCGATGAACCGTTCGTCATGCTGGAAAGCGATGCGAAACGTACTTATGTCGCCCAGTCTGGCCTGATCGGTCTGAATGGACCGGACAGCAGCCGTAACGGCCGTCCAATGTATGAGCTGGAAAAAACTGCTTATACCCTGGCAGATGCGAAAACAGTCAAATCCAAAGACGGTGAAAACCTGAAAGTATTGTCTGTACCGCTGGTGTTTAAAACCGCTGACGGGATCGAGATTATCAAGACCTTCAATTTCACTGAAGGTGAATATCCGGTCGTGGTAAATCACAAAGTGGTCAACCGCAGTGGCCAGACCTGGCAAGGTCAGATGTTCGGTCAGATCAAACGCGATAACTCGGAAGATCCAGGCAAGTCCGATCAAGGGATCTTCACGCTGGGAACATTCCTCGGCGGTGCATGGGGTACCCCGGACGAGCAGTACAACAAGCTTAAATTCGACAACTTTGTTGAAGAAAAAGTCAGTACTGAAGCGACAGGTGGTTGGGTGGCAATGGTACAGCACTACTTTGTCAGTGCATGGGTTCCAGGTCAGCTGAAGTTGACTCAAGGCAATGGCGAAGCTTATAGCGCCAAGCTTGAATCACGTAAATCAACCGATAACATGAACATCATCGGTTTTACTTCACCAACGTTTAATGTACCAGCAGGTACCGTGGCTGAAATTGATGCGACTTTCTATTCAGGTCCAAAAATCCAGTCAGAACTGAAAGATTTGGCTGCAGGTTTAAACCAGACCGTTGATTATGGCTGGTTATGGCCAATCGCGAAATTGCTGTTCGTGGGTCTTGAATTCTTCCATGGTCTGGTGGGTAACTGGGGTTGGGCAATTATTCTGTTGACCATCCTGGTGAAAGTGATCCTGTGGCCATTGTCGTCGAAGAGCTATCGCTCGATGGCGAAAATGCGGGTGATTGCGCCAGAAATGCAACGCATGAAAGAAGAGTTTGGTGAAGACCGCATGCGCTTCTCTCAAGAAATGATGGCATTGTATAAACGTGAACAGGTCAATCCGCTTGCCGGCTGTTTACCGCTGTTATTACAAATGCCGATTTTCCTGGCCTTGTACTGGGTATTGATGGAATCTGTGGAACTGCGTCATGCGCCATGGATGCTGTGGATTCAGGATTTGTCTTCAATGGATCCTTGGTTCATTCTGCCGTTGTTGATGGGCTTGACCATGTATATCCAGCAGTCGTTAAATCCGCAGCCGACCGATCCAATGCAGGCGAAAGTCTTCAAGTTTATGCCGATTATCTTTACGGTATTCTTGTTGTTCTTCCCTGCAGGCTTGGTTTTATACTGGATCGTCAACAACTTGATCACGATTCTGCAACAAACTTTGATTAACAAGTCTGTTGCCAAAGATCGTGCCAAACGTGATGAGGCCACTCCAGCCAACTAAGTTGTACGGATAGGCTGAATAAATCCGCTTAAGATGGTAATCTTAGGCGGATTTTTTTTGGCTGTACTTTTGAGTCCTTGCAGGTGAATTTTATGCTCAACCGAACCACAACTATTGCTGCGATTGCAACTCCACCAGGACGTGGCGGCGTTGGGGTGATTCGCCTGTCTGGCCCAAAATCCTATGAAATTGCTCAAGCCCTGACACAAAAAGAACTCCCCCAGGCCCGTTTTGCCGGTTTTCGCCAGTTCTACGATGCGACAGGCGAAGTCATGGATGAAGGACTGGTCATCTGCTTCCCGAATCCAAACTCATTTACCGGTGAAGATGTGGTGGAGCTACAAGGTCATGGCGGTCCGGTGATTCAGAATGCCCTGCTTGGCCGTTTACTGGAGCTGGGAGCCACTGCAGCCAAAGCGGGTGAATTCTCCATGCGTGCTTTCGAAAATGGCAAGCTGGATCTGGTGCAGGCTGAGGCGATTGCCGACCTGATTGATGCAACCTCGCAAGCAGCCGCCCGTTCTGCCGTGCGTTCTTTGCAGGGGGTATTTTCGACCAAAGTCAATGCAGTCCTCGAGCAGCTGATTCACCTGCGTTTGCATGTGGAAGCCGCGATTGATTTCCCGGAAGAAGAAATTGATTTTCTGGCGGATGGCAAGATTTTAAATCTGCTGGATGGCGTATCCAGTGCCGTCACTCAAGTCCAGCAATCTGCACGTCAAGGTCAGTTGTTACGTGAAGGTTTACAGGTGGTGATTGCGGGTAAACCGAATGCCGGTAAATCCTCCTTACTGAATGCATTGGCTGGAATTGAACGCGCGATTGTGACCGATATTGCCGGTACCACCCGTGATGTCTTGCATGAAAAAATCACCTTAAATGGTCTGCCGATTACCCTCACCGATACCGCAGGCTTGCGTGAAACTGGCGATATCGTGGAAAAAGAAGGGATCCGCCGCGCGATTAAAGAAATTGAACAGGCCGATTTATTGCTCTTGGTCTATGACTTAAGCCAGGGCGAAGATCCGCTGCAACTCGCCCAAGAATATTTTGCTGAACATATTGAACCGAAACGTTTAATGCTGATTGGCAATAAATGCGATCTGACCGGTGCTGAAGCTGTGATTGGCGATTTAAATGGTTTCAGGCATATTGCAGTCTCTGCCAAGCAGGAAACCGGTGTTCAAGCACTCATAGAGGCGATTACAGCGCATGCAGGCTTCCAGCCTGAGGAAGACACCTTTATTGCCCGTACCCGTCATTTAGATGCAATGAAGCGCACGCAGATCTATCTGGCTGAGGCGCGTGAGCAACTGGTGGTGTATAACGCCGGTGAACTGGTGGCAGAGTCCTTGCGTCTGGCGCAAAATGCTTTGGGCGAAATCACGGGTGATTTCAGTGCAGATGACCTGCTGGGCAAGATATTCGGATCGTTCTGTATTGGTAAATAATTATTTAATAAATATCAAAAAAGCCCTCAAGTGAGGGCTTTTTTTAGGCTGGTAGACGGGATTTTTGATACGCCCACCACAGTGCAAAACACAATAGACTGATCGCGATACAAAAGCTGATCACAGCGAAATCCAGCCCCCAGTGATCGGCCAGATAACCCACAGCAATGATGGGAACAATAGTGCCCAGATAAGCAATAAACAGATAGGTCGACATCACTGCTGCACGGTTGTCTAAGCTGGTCATTTGATGAATCAGTGCAAAAGCACCCATCAGGGCAAAACCATGGCCGATCCCAAAGCAAATATCACTGATAAAAAATAGCAGGCTGATTTTCGAATACATGCATAGCGCCAAAACCATCAGGCTCAAGCACATCATCATCAGGCCGATATTCAGACATTTTGACGCTGCGACCGCTTTGGCCATAAACTGCACGATCACTGAGACGACTAAAATACTGGTAATGGCCAGCCCACTGACCAAAGGACCATGCCAAGGTAAAATATTGCGGACAAAGGATGGTGACAGGGAAGCAAACAGGCTAAAGGCGGCAAAGGCACTAAAAGCTGTCACTGCAATAATCATAAACACCCGATGAAACTGGGCTTCAGGTCGTTGCAGTTTAGGCGCCATGCTAAAGGGCTGTACCTCAAACTTGGGTGCCTTGATCCAGAACAGGCCAATCAAACACAGCACGGCACCCAGAATAATCGGTAAATATGGCATCACCAAAGGGGCAGCGGAAAACTGCGCAATCACACCACCGACCAAGGGTCCCAAACCAAAACCCATTGCGGTGATGATTGAAATCAATTGTGGTGCAGTGTGTTTATGGCTTTCTGGGATAGTATGCATCAAACCCATCATGGCAGAAGTGGTCATCAGGCCCGATGCAATCCCAATAATAAAACGGCCAATCGAGAGGATTAGTGCATTCTGGGCAAAAACAGAAATGATGAGACCCAGCGTGATCAGGGCCAGACCAATTTGCAGGGTCCGTAAAAATCCAATGCTGTTACTGGTTCTGCCCAAAAATAACAAGGTCGAGAGGCAGCCAAACATATAGGCGACAAAAATGTAGGTGATCTGGCTGGGCAGCAAATGCCAGAGCTGTTGATAAATCGGATAAAGCGGACTGGCCAAAGCGGTGCCAATCGTTCCCATCATTAAAGCCAGGCTGACCATCAAGAACGGTCGCCAGCTGGTCGTTATTGTCATGAAAATGCCGTTATAGTGTTAATCCTTGGCCAATCCATGTCAGGGCGTAGCGAGGAAAATAGAAAGTGTCTGCAGTTTAGAATGGATACAGAAAATCGGTCAAGGCTGAATGAGTAAAATGTTTATCATTTAATATATTTTAACTATATAAAACAATTACTTATTATGAATATTGATGTGTTTTCTAGATAGATTGGAGTTCAATCTAACGCTATACATGGTGTTCCACGTGAAACATTATGAACTTGTTTAACTGAGTCTAAACAGTAACATAAATGTTTGAGAAATTTAAAAGCAGAGCGATTAGAATCGAAGCATATTCTTATCCAATTCATGTAGAACATTCATGTTAAAAAAAACACTGATCATTAGTTTAAGTACATTCATTTCAAGCTTTGCATTTGCCAATATTGATACGGTACAAGCTAATTTGGCAAAAAACAGTCCCAATTTAAAAATTGAAAATATTCAGACTACCGAGATGAAAGGTATCTATAGCGGTTCCATGCAGGGCCAAGTGGTTTATCTGAATGAAGATGCCAAGCATCTGATTGCTGGTCCGATGCTGCGGATTCAGGATCAACATAATCTGACCCGTGATTTAATGCTGAAACAAAATAGTATCGACTGGAAAAAATTACCGCTTCAGGATGCTGTAAAAAGTGTAAGAGGTACGGGTAAACGTCAGATTGCCATCTTTTCTGACCCAAATTGCCCGTATTGTAAAAAGCTTGAGCTAGAGCTGGAAAAACTGAATGACTTGACCATTTATACCTTTATTCTTCCTTTAAAACCCCAGTCGGTGGCTCCTTCAAAACAGGTGTATTGCGAGTCTAATCCAGCTCAGGCATGGGAAAATCTGATTGCTCAAGGAATTCAACCTAAATCGAAAAAAACTTGTGCCAATCCGATTGAACGGAATAAAAAACTGGCTCAGTCTATGGGGGTAAATGGTACACCTGCGATTATTTTTTCCAATGGTTTTAAAGTGATGGGTGCCTATCCGGCAGAGCAGATTGAGCAGATCTTTAAAGAATTCAATTTATAAAAAAATTAAATAAAGCTATCAGTCGCTCAATATAAAAAAGCACCTTTCCGGTGCTTTTTTATTCAGGTCGTCAAATCAACCTCAGAAACATCTGAATGGTTTAGACTGTACGGCGTTTGGTGACCATATTATAAATAAACAGAATAATCACAGCACCAATCACGGAAGCAATCAGACCTGCTGCGGAATCTGCCGAGTACAGACCGAGCATACGACCACCAAAAGTCGCCAACAAGGAGCCGGCAATACCCAGCAAGGTGGTCATGATAAAGCCTGCCTTGTCATTACCCGGATGAATGGCACGTGCAATTAGACCTGCTACAAAACCAATGACGATCGCCACAATAATTGTCCACATATGCATACTCCTTCTTATCATGTCTTTGTTTTCACATCTGTTTAATCATCTTGAAACAAAGTCAGGATCATAAAAAGTTGAATCCTGAAACGAGATGTTATTTTTTGTTCCCGGTTTTTTCTGTATTTTAGGTATAAAAAAAGTGGCTTATGCCACTTTTTTCAACCTGATTTTAAAGACCGATTTCACCAATAAATGGCAGGTGACGGTACTTCTGGTCATAGTCTAGGCCATAACCCACAATAAATTTATCTTCAACTTCAAAGCCCATAAATTCGACTTTCAGATCGATTTCACGACGCGATGGTTTACTTACCAAAGTACACAGTTGAATCGAGTTAGGTTCACGGGTTTGCAGGATTTCGAGTACCTTGCTTAAAGTGTTGCCTGAATCAATAATATCTTCAACGACCAACACATCTTTACCACGGATTTCACCGTCTAAATCTTTCAGGATTTTTACATCACGTGACGATAACGTGCCACCGCCATAACTGGACACAGTCATGAAATCCAGTTCATGCGGTTTTGAAATCACACGACATAAATCAGCCATAAAAATCACTGAACCACGTAATAAACCGATGAGCACAAGTTCTTTGTCACTATTGGCATAGTGTGCATTGATTTGAGCACCAAGCTCTTTGACTTTAGCTTGAATTTCTTCAGCGGAAATCATTACGCTCATTTGAACGGTCATGGGTAGATACCTAAAAAGTAAAAATAGCAAAATAAAAAAGGTGTTGACCTGCAACACCTGAATACGTCGCAATTTTAATACATCCCTAGCAGAGATGCACCTGTTTTGCTGGCTGTAAATGTAATCATTTTTTAGCCGCTGTTGAATCGCGTTTCAATAAAAAAACACAGCCCAGTGCCATGGCAGACAGGATCAAGTATTGGCGACGGCGGGATTTTTTCGGTTTATTCACTGGCTGCTGCTTTGACATAAACGGCTGCTCCATAGACATAGGTGGCTGCAATATTACGGTCATCGCCAAGCATGGTCAGTGCAAAAAATGCATCTTCAATATTTTTGGCTCTGCTCTGGCGTAACTGCTGTAAGGCAGTGGTATTGAGATCCAGCACCACAAAGTCGGCTTCCTTGCCAATATTAAAGTTCCCCAGGCGATCATCCAGACTCAAGGCTTTGGCACCGCCTAAAGTGGCATGATACAAGGCCTCAAAGGCAGAGAGTTTTTCGCCCTGCAACTGCTGCACCTTATAGGCTTCATTTAGGGTTTGCAGCTGATTAAATGATGTCCCTGCTCCAATGTCTGTGCCTAAGCCGACTTTGACCCCTTTGTCCCAGGTCTTTTTCAGGGGAAATAAGCCACTGCCCAGGAACAGGTTTGAGGTCGGACAGAAGGCAATGGCGGAGTCGGTCTGATGCATACAATCCCACTCTTCATCTTCTAGATGCACGCAATGTGCGAAGACGGATTTGCTGCCGGTTAAACCATAATGATGATAAACATCCAGATAACCTTCACGTTCAGGAAAGAGTTCTTTTACCCAGGCAATTTCATTCTTATTCTCACTTAAATGGGTATGCACATACACATCCGGATATTCGGCTTTGAGCTGCCCGGCTTTTTGTAATTGTTCAGGTGTTGAAGTTGGTGCAAAGCGTGGGGTAATCGCATACAGGTTCCGCCCCTGTCCATGCCACTTTTCAATCAGCGCTTTAGAGTCGGTATAAGCCGTTTCTGCTGTATCTGTTAGCGCTTCCGGTGCATGACGGTCCATCAGGACTTTACCCGCGATCAGACGCATATTGCGGGTGGTTGCCGCATTAAATAAAGCATCTACGGATTCAGGGTGAACGGTACAAAAGACCAGTGCAGTCGTGGTGCCATTTTTAAGCAATTCCTGCACAAAAAATTCGGCAATTTTTTCGCTATAGGATGCATCTCGGAACTGGATTTCAGTGGGAAAAGTATAGGTGTTGAGCCATTCCAGCAGTTGTTCACCATACGCCCCGATCATTTCCGTTTGCGGGAAATGAATATGGGTGTCGATAAACCCGGGAACAATCAGTTGATCTGGATAGTGCTGTAATTCAGCGTCGGTAGGAAGTCGTGACTGCCCTTCTTGCCAAGGACCAAACCACTGGATTTTACCCTCTTGAATGATGACTAAACCATCTTCTACATATCGCACTTGGTCGTGTATATCACGTGCTTGGGCAACTGTATTCTGAATGTCGAGGAAGCGACCACGGATCGCTGTCGTTGCAATTACAGAAGACATTTTAAACCTACGCTTTTTGATTTTTTCGATTGATTGTAGCTGAAAAAATTGCCATGTTTGTATGAACATTCATATTTAAATAGTGATCCAGATTCTTTTATGACCCCATCCAATGATCATGATCATGATCAATTTCAACAGATCGTGCGTGCGCAGCCGACCTTAATGCGCATCTTGCATCAGTTAGCACAATTGCACTCTGAAGCTTATGTCGCAGCGGGTGTGTTACGTCATGTGATCTGGGCGCATTTACATGACTGGGAATATGAAATGAATCATACTGAGGTCGATGTAATTTTCTATGACGAAAATAAGCAGGCTCGCGCTATAGAACAGCAACTTACAGATCAGTTAAAAGACTATTTTCCAGATATCTGTTGGGATGTGACCAATCAAGCCTTTGTACATGAGTGGTATCGTACCGATCAAAATGAAAGTATTGAGCCTTTAACTTCAATTAGTCATGCGCTGTCATTATGGCCAGAAACTGTCACGGCCTTGGCACTGCGCCTGAAAGATGATGAGTTGGAGTTGATTGCCCCTTTCGGTTTAGCAGATTTATTTGAGTTAAAGCTGCGTTGGAATCCGAATTTAGTCAGTTATGCCGTGTTCGAACAACGCATGCTGAGCAAACAGTTTTTGCAAAAATGGCCCAAATTATCCCTGATAGAACAATAAAAAAAAGCCTGCTGATGCAGGCTTTTTTGATGATTACTTTTTACAGGGTGGTTTCGTTATATTTCTTGCTATGACGAATCGACAAGATCGCGGTCACAGTCAGGACAATCACAATAAAGCTCAAAGAAATCCAGATCGGCATATGGAACACATCTAGCATCAGCATCTTAAAGCCGATAAAGACCAGAATGATCCCGAGGCCATAAGGCAGATAATGCATTTTTGAGGCTGCGCCCGAGAGCAGGAAGAACATTGCGCGCAGGCCTAAAATCGCCATCAGGTTTGCAGTGAGGACAATGAAGGGATCGGTGGTGACGGCAAAAATAGCCGGAATAGAATCGACGGCAAAGATGACATCAGAGGCTTCAACCAGGATCAGGACCAGGAACAACGGCGTTGCCCAGAGCAAACCATTTTGACGGACAAAGAATTTGTCGCCCTGAAGTTGCGGGGTAATACGCATATGTTTACGCAGCCATTTTAGAATCGCCATATCTTCAATATTGCTGTCTTCTTCATGCTGACCACGCAGGAATTTGAAGCCGGTATACACCAGGAACGCACCGAAGATATATAGAATCCAGGAGAATTCCTGCACGAACCACGCACCAATAAAAATAAAGATAGTTCTGAGCACAATCGCACCCAGTACGCCATATAACAGCAGCTTGCGTTGCAGTGCGGGTGGAATGGCGAAGGCCGCGAAGATCATCAGCCAGACAAAGACGTTATCAATCGCCAGGGATTTTTCCAGCAGATAACCGGCAAAGTATTCCATGACCTTAGCATTGGCAATTGCCGTGCCTGCGGTCTGCTCCAGATACAGCCATAAGCCGCCACCAAATAAAGTCGCGACACTGACCCAGGCAATACTCCAGTAGGCAGCAGTACGGACTTTAACTTCCTGACCATGCTGATGCTTAAAGCCGACAAAATCGATTATCAGCATGACTGCGACAATCGCGAAAAAGACGAGATACAGCCAGAGTGTACCAATGGTTTCCATGTGAATTCTCCACATCGGACAACTAGCCATAAAAAAACCTTGACCAGTTGCCAGATGAAAAACATCTATAACAACATGATCAAGGTCTTGCCTACATCTTACTGTTCCACTTTTTTATATAAAGTGTGACTTCAAGATGCTCAGATACCGACTTTTTGCAAAGTGTAATGACGATATTCTGACACGTTTAAAAATTGAAATTTCATTCTTAAACGCTTGGAGGAGGCTACTCCCCTTGTTCAAACTAAATTTTATTTGAGCGGTAGCTCAATGTGTAGCAAGCATGACAGATTTTTGCTAAGACTACAATTTCATTTACAAAAATCATGCTTCAAGGCGCTTTCTTACCTAAGAAATCCGGACGCTGAATCAGGTATAAGCTGATCAGAAAACCCAAGCTGGCCAGGATTGCTCCTACCCAGCCAATACTATGTAATCCGATATGTGCCGTTACCAGACCGCCGAGTAAGGCACCGCCACCAATCCCGACATTGTACAGACCTGAAAAAATTGCCATGGCGACATCGGTTGCATCAGAAGCCAGATTTAAGGTCTTGGCTTGTAGAGCCAGACTAAACCCAATAATGCTGATGCCCCAGATTAACGCCAAGCTATTAAGCTGAAATACACCCTGAGACAGTGGCAGCAATAACAGTAGCGAGATCCCTAGCCCGAGTGTAAATAGCGGAATGGTGAGTCGGGGGAAATGCGGTGCAAAACGGCCAAATACATAAGAGCCGATCAGGCCCGCACCACCATAAATCAGCAATAAGCTGGTGGTCTGCGCAGAGCTGAATTGCGCAATATTCAGCGTAAAGGGTTCAATATAACTATAGGCGGTAAATTGCGCACTAATCACAAGCACGGTAAGCGCAAAGACCAGCATCAGGCTGGGACGTTTCAGCAAGCTCTTTAAACTGCTGAGTGAACCTGAATTGACACTTGGTAATAAAGGTAAGGTTTTGGCCAGCAGTACGCAGACTACGCTCGCCACAACTACGATCAAGGCAAAACTATTGCGCCAGCCATAGGCCTCCCCGACCATCCGGCCAAAGGGAATTCCCAGAACCATCGCCATGGCGGTACCGGTAGCCAATAAGCCCAGTGCCTGAAACTCTTTGCCCTTTGGCGCAACCCGCACAGCAAGCGACGCCGTAATTGACCAGAACAGCGCATGCGCCACGGCAATACCAATCCGGCTCAGCACCAGAATGCTAAAGCTCCAGGCAAAATAGGACAGCACATGACTGAAAATAAACACCGCAAATAAAATCATCAGCAGAAAGCGCCGTTCAATATTTTTGGTCAGTAACATCATTGGCAAAGACAGCAGCGCCACGACCCAAGCATAAATTGTCAGCATCCACCCGACCTGGGTCGGTGACATGGCAAAACTGGTACCAATATCACTTAATAGCGCCACCGGGATAAATTCGGTGGTATTGAAAATAAAGGCAGCAGAGGCTAAAGCAATCACACAAACCCATTGACGCGTCACCGAAGAGGTGGAAGAAGAGCTGGACATAAACATCTGATAAAAGGAACCGGCTGGCAGTTTAAACCTGTTGAGCAAAATGCGGTATTGGCCAGAAGGACAGATTCACAATCCTTTAAAAGAAATCTAACAATAGAGCAGGGAAAAATATGTCAGTCTGGTTTAAAAACAAGGAGAGGATCGGCATGTTGATCGAGCATCAGCAACAGGACACTGGAGGTTTATGGTTCGTAGAGCCAAATGAAAAACGTCTGGCAGAAATGAGTTATTCAAGAGTAAATGAAGATCAATTAGTGATTGAACACACCTGGGTCGATGACAGTCTACGCGGCCAGCACGTCGGATATTATCTGGTCGAGGCCGCTGTGAATTTTGCCCGTGAACACGGCATCAGGATTATTCCAAAATGCCCTTTTGCCAAATCCGTGTTCGAGCGAGAGCCTCACTTTAATGATGTTTTATAATTTAAAAATGACAACAAAGGTTCAGATTCGTATGGAAATCAAATATCAAGATTCAAAACGCGGTGGTGTATTTTTTATGGAAGATCAAGGACGCCGCCTGGCGGAGATCACTTATCAATGGCGGGGCGATGCCGTTATAATTGCCGATCATACCTGGGTTGATGATTCCTTGCGTGGCCACGGTATTGCCCGAAAAATGCTGGATGCACTGGTCGATTTTGCCCGTGAGAAAAGTTTAACCATCATCCCGCAATGTTCCTATGTGGATGTCATGTTTAAACGTGACCGAAGTCTGGCCGATGTCGCAGCAACGGCTATTTAACTACCCAAGGGGATTTCCCGAAAGATAAATGCAGTTTTTCTTTCAAGGCAGGAATCAATATAACCTGTAACAGGGTATATAAACCGAAACCTGCCATCACGCCGGTCATCGCCCAGAAAATTTCTTCAAACTGTTGCAGCATCACTAAAATTGCCATGATCAGCAGGTAACTGGCATGAAAATAAATACGATGCCCAACAAATTTCAAGATCGTCCAGCTAATAAAAATTGAACTGATCAGCAGATTGGTTTGAGCGCTGAATTGCCAATTATTTAAAGTGATCATCAGGATAAAGCACACACATAACAAGGCGAGGGTTAAAATCAGATCTTTTAACATCAAGTGATCCTCATGTTCATGGTAGGTGTATGAAAATATTCGTTTAATCATTCAGGCACTATTGTTAAAAGTTTAATCCAGAAATGCAAACTGAAAACCATGTAAGCAAAAACGGATATTTGATTAAAAAATAGTCGACTTAATTTAAAATTATTGATTAAATTGTGTTTTTAATTCTTCCTTTTAGTGAGATGGCATGATCCTACAGCTTTGCTATGCCAGTGAACGCATAGAATCTGAACAAGAGTTGTTACAAGATTTGAGCGATATTTTGGCCACTGCCCGGAAGTTCAATCTTCAGCAGCAGATTCATGGGGTGTTGTATTATTCCCATGGCAAGTTTTTCCAGTGCCTTGAAGGTCAGCCTGAAGTAGTGGAAAGTTTATTTCAGAGCATTTGTCAGGATCCCCGCCATCACAATGTCCTACGTTTTGCAGATGCAATAGTAGAGCAGTCCCATTTCTCGGAATGGTCAATGAAATATGTGCATAAACACAGTGAAATTTCTTCTTTATTTTCACGTTTAGGTTTGAAGCAATTTGATCCGCATGCCTTACAGCAGTCAGGAATTGCCGAATTCCTCAAAGTACTGTATCGCCTGGAAGAAAATCAGGCCAGTCTGGCATCGCCAAAAGGCTATAAGCAGCGTGGTTATGTCCCCTATTTCTGATCTGAGGGGTAAATGCTGAAAATAAAAAAGTCCGCATAGCGGACTTTTTTGTCTGATGTGGATTAGCTCATGTCAATCATGACTTTTAAGGCCTTTTCATCGGAGGCATGTTTAAACACATCATAGGCTTTTTCAAAATCGGCAAATTTAAAATGATGGGTCGCCAGTTTTTCTAGGGGCAATTTGCCGGAACAGCAGGTTTTCAGCAACATCCCTGTGGTATTGGCATTCACCAGGCCGGTGGTGATGGTCAGGTTTTTAATCCAGAGTTTGTTCAGTTCAAAACTCACCGGTTTACCATGTACGCCGACGTTGGCAATATGCCCGCCCTCCTTCACGACATGCTGGCAAATATTCCAGGTAGGCTCCACCCCCACTGCTTCAATGGCACAGTCGACCCCGCGTCCATCGGTAATCTCTAGAATCTTTTGAATGGCATCTTCTTTGGCAGAGTTGATGATATGCGTCGCGCCGACAGTCTTGGCAAATTCCAGCCGATTATCATCCATATCCACCATAATAATATTGGCGGGTGAATAAAACTGTGCGGTGAGCAGACAACTCATGCCGATTGGCCCTGCCCCGACAATCGCGACATTGTCGCCTGGTTTGACATCGCCATATTGCACCCCAATTTCATGTGAAGTTGGCAGGATATCTGAGAGGAATACGGCCACATCTTGATTCAGGCCATCGGGTAAATGATAGAGTGAGGTATCGGCAAAGGGCGTGCGTACATATTCGGCATGGGTGCCATCAATCATATAACCCATGATCCAGCCGCCTTCATTGCGACAATGGGCATAGAGCTGTTTCTGGCAGTTTTCACAGGTTCCGCAGCGGCTGACACAGGAAATAATCACCCGGTCGCCCTTTTTAAAGTTTTGCACGGCGGAACCAACTTCTTCCACAATGCCAATACCTTCGTGACCTAAAATACGTCCCTTAAAGCTGCCCTCTTTACGCGTAGCCTCCTGCTCAATTTCCGGGTTTTTACCTTTCCAGATACCCAAGTCGGTACCGCAGATGGTAACTTTTTCCAGTTTAATGATGGCATCGCTGGGATGCAAAATGGTGGGAACTGGGCGGTCTTCAAAGCGGATATTATTTGCGCCGTAATAGACCATCGCTTTCATCGTTGTCATGACACATCTCCTAATGGAATGAGGAATGAGGAATGAGAATGACCTGACTCAGCGAGAATAATGAACGCCTCGATTGCTTTTATATAGTGACAGCGATGGGCTGATTTATGATCTGGCTTTCAGGCCTATAGATACCTGTGTTCTTCTCGATTGTGCCTTGAGTGATATGGCGCTGCAATGAGTCTTGTGTACAGATTGCAACAAAAGATCATCAGGGAGGGTTCAGAGATAAATCTGCTATTTGGGTCAATATTTAAATCATAGGATTGCAGGATCAGAACAACGGTTCACTTTTTCTCAATCAACGTTTTAATATGCTAAAAAAAGCCCGCTAGGCGGGCTTATTCACTTCACTTAAATCTATTTTATGCTTGTAAAACAGTAATCAGCTTCTGATGCAAACCGCCAAAACCGCCATTCGACATAATTACTACGGCATCGCCCTCGCCTGCTTCTGCCACCACAGTCTGAATGATGTCATCCAGTGTGCGTGCAACTTTGGCCTTGTTTGGCGCAGCCTCAATGACCGGTTGCAGATCCCAATCCAGTCCTTCCGGTTGATACCAGATCACTTCATCGGCCAGACGTGCAGAATGAGCCAAGCCATCTTTATGGCTGCCCATGCGCATGGTATTGGAGCGCGGTTCAATAATTGCCCAGAGTTTGCGTTCACCCAGACGTTTGCGCGCGCCTTCTAAGGTCGTATCAATCGCTGTCGGATGGTGCGCGAAATCATCATACACCTCGATACCACGGACTGTGCCTAACAGTTCCATACGGCGTTTCACACCACCAAAATTCGACAGCGCTTCACAGGCGGTTTCAATCGATACACCGACATGTTCAGCAGCGGCAATGGTGGCCAAGGCATTGGCCACCGAATGCTGCCCGGTCATATTCCACTGTACTTCGCCTTTGACTACGCCCTGTTGCAGGACTTTGAAATGTGAACCATCTGCTGACAATTGTTCTGCATAAAGTTCAGATTTTTCGTTGGCATCTAGACTGGTGCGCACTACAGGCGTCCAGCAGCCCTGCTCCAGCACTTCATCAATATTGCTTTCAGTAATCGGCGCGATAATCCGGCCTTCACTTGGAATAGTACGAACTAAATGATGAAACTGTTTTTGAATTGCGGCCAGATCATCAAAGATATCGGCATGGTCAAATTCCAGGTTATTTAAAATTGCGGTTTTTGGATGGTAATGCACGAACTTGGAACGCTTGTCGAAGAAAGCAGAATCGTATTCATCGGCTTCGACACAGAAATATTTCCCACCACCGAGACGCGCACTTTCCGAAAAGCCCAATGGCACACCGCCAATCAGAAAACCTGGCTCCAGACCGGCTTGATCCAGTACCCAAGCCAGCATCGTGGTGGTCGTGGTTTTACCATGTGTTCCGGCGACACCCAGCACGTGTTTACCTTGCAGAACATGATCAGCCAGGAACTGCGGACCTGAAATATAAGGCAGACCTGCATTCAGCATATATTCGACTGCATCAATACCACGCTTCATGGCATTGCCGACGATTACCAGATCCGGATGAGGCTGTAAATGACTGCGGTCATAACCCTGTATTAAAGTGATGCCCGCATTTTCAAGTTGGGTCGACATGGGTGGATACACATTCAGGTCTGAACCTGTTACCTGGTGGCCCAGATCGCGTGCAAGTAGCGCTAACGAGCCCATAAAGGTGCCACAAATACCCAAAATATGCAGATGCATCTACTTTACTCCGTTCCTGTCTGACCCATCACTTTATATTGGTGCTGTTGTCATGATTTATTCAATTTGCAAGCAACGATAGCAAGGCTTTAGCTGAAAAGATAGTGAAAATTCTGGCCTTGTTGTGGGATTTTTTAAATCCTGTTTCACGGATAAATTCAAAGAAAATTTCAAAGCGATGCAATATCTTTTCGCCAAATAAACCGTAAAATAAGTTCGACTTTTTTGCAGAGTGCATGCAAATGCTGCCGGCTTTATTTCTTCTGGTAATTGCCAACTGTTTTATGACCCTGGCCTGGTATGGGCATTTAAAATTTTTGCCGCATGATGCACCGCTCTGGCAAGCGATTTTGTTCAGCTGGGCCATTGCCCTGTTTGAATATAGCCTGATGATTCCAGCGACCAAATTACTGGCGCAGCAAGGCCTGGCAGTCGGTCAAATGAAAATCACCCAGGAAGTCGTGACCTTACTAGTCTTTGTTCCTTTTATGATTTTTATGTTTAAACAGCCCTTTAAACTGGATTATCTCTGGGCCGCTTTATGTCTGTGTGGATGTGTCTATTTTGTCTTCCGTACCCCTTAACTTGATCTAATGGCTCAGCTGAATCAGGGGGAAATGGCTTCTAAATTCATAAAGTAATTTCTGCCGATCCGGTTCAAATTCCAGTTTATTCAGGCAGCGTTGGATTAATTCAATCGCCATTATTTCTGCAGCCTGTTTTAGTTCAGGTTCGGGTACATTATGTTGAATCATCGCTAAACATTTCAATATTCTCTGATTGAGTTCAATACAACCCACACAATCTCGGGCCATTGGTGCAAAACTACTGTAAATCAAATCCCCGAGATCAAAGATATCCACACTGATATGCGGACAATCCCGCTCCGGTAAATCTTCAGCGGCCTTGCTGTCAATCAGGATTCGGGTTAAGGCATCAACGGCATTAATCGCTGATCCAACATCGTTCACTGCGGGAGACATCGCTTTCTGCCCCACTTCGCTCATCACCACCACACCAAAACGCGGGTCCTGTAAAAAGCTGCGATTGGTTTCAATGATTACATGATTCAAAATGGAGTTTCGGATCTCCTGCTGCTGTTCCGGGCTGAAAGCGCGGTCGCTATATACCTCTGCCAGTGCCGTCATCGGATCCAGAAATTTTCCGGGTAGCTGGGGAAGATGGATATGCAGCTGTTGGCTGACGGCCAGTTGCTCCAGTCCTTCACTATTAAAATTGGTGAAATAGCCGGTCTGGGTACTAAAAACATGAAAGGCAGCTGCTTGCTCTGGACGTTGTCCGGTGGCACCAAAATTCGGCTGATGTCGAAACTCCGCCAAGGCCGTAGAAGCAGCGACTTCAATTTTGTGAATGGTGGTGGTGAGGTTGCCCAGTTGCGACAGGGTGTGTACCCAGCGAATCAGGATATAAATCAGGTACATCAATACCAAAATGGTACTGATAAACAGTACAAATCTACCTGCAGGACCATAATAGCCAAGCCCGAGCGCAATCTTGGCAATTACAGCATAAATAAAAGCCGAGATAAAACTGCTGATAGCAAGGCGGGTATTGTCATCACTCATCATCAGCTGATAGGCACGTGGTGTCCCGCTGGATGAGGCAGACGCAAAGGCTGCGACCATAATCGACAGGGAAAAAGTGGTGACTGCCAGCATGCTGGAAGCAATAATATCTAGCAGGCTGCTCAGGGTTTCAATACTGATATTGGGAACAGTGCTGGTCGGGATGAAATAGCGACTGGCGATTGCAAACAGCGAGAAAAAGGTCGCAAAGAGGGCGCCAAGGGCCGGCATCAGCCATAAGTTTTCTGAGGGGTTCTGTAGCCAGATTTTTAGTTTGTACCACATAAAAATGCCCTGCCAATGTATAGGTTTTAGTATTAAGTTATTCATTGCAAAAAAGTTTTATCTTGATAGTTATACTTTTTTTAATGTGATGTATGTCCTATTTTTGTATTTTTAGCCGCAAAATTATCTTTTTATTTTCGACTATTTTCCAAACAGATAATTTTAATTCTTAATTGTTGAGCTGAACTTTAGACCAAATCAATTTCAGTCTATAATGAGTACTCCTATTCAAGCTTGGCTCTCTCGTCGAGATTTATCTTTTCTCACTTTAATCTCTGGAAAATTTGCAATGAATGCGGCTGCTGCACAAGATACTCCTCTCGTAGGTATTATCATGGGTTCTCAATCAGATTGGGCAACTCTCGAACACACTGCCAATATGCTCAAGCAGCTTGGTGTCCCATTTGAAGCCGAAGTTGTTTCTGCACATCGTACTCCAGACCGCCTGTTTGAATATGCTGAACAAGCGCGTGATCGTGGTATTCAGGTAATTATTGCTGGTGCAGGTGGCGCAGCGCATTTACCGGGGATGTGTGCGGCGAAAACTGATCTGCCAGTTTTGGGTGTACCTGTGAAATCTTCGATTTTAAACGGTGTTGATTCATTGCTGTCTATTGTGCAAATGCCAGCCGGTATTGCAGTCGGTACCTTGGCCATCGGTCCTGCCGGTGCAACCAATGCTGCCATTATGGCGGCGCAAATTCTGGGTTTGACGCGTCCAGAGATCGCAAAAAATGTTGCAGATTTCCGTGCAGCGCAAACAGATAAAGTCGCAAGTAACAATATTCCAGGCCAGGCTTAAGTCGAGATACAGATTATGGATAAAACCATCGGTATTTTTGGTGGCGGTCAGCTGGGTCGTATGATGGCGCAAGCGGCACTTCCATTAAATATTCAATGTACATTTTTTGAAGCCAGCACAGACTGTCCTTCTGCTGCTTTGGGTCCGGTGATTTCGAGCCAAGCTGAAAATGGTCTGCAAGACTTTATTAACAGTGCAGATGTATTTAGCCTTGAGTTTGAAAATACGCCACTTGCAGATGTTGATGTACTGACGCAAAGCAAGCAACTGCATCCGCCGCGTCAGGCTTTGGCGATTGCCCAGCATCGTCTGTCTGAAAAAGCCTTGTTTGATGAACTGGCTATTCCGGTTGCACCGTACAAAGCGGTCACTTCACTGGAAAGCTTACAGGCTGCTGTAGCTGAACTGGGCTTGCCGATCGTACTGAAAACTTCGCGTGGCGGTTATGATGGCAAAGGTCAATTTGTTTTACGTTCGGCCGATCAGATGGATCAGGCCTGGGCAGAATTGGGCCCTGCGGGTGAACTGATTGCTGAAAGTTTCGTGACTTTCTCGCGTGAAGTTTCAATCATTGCAGTACGCGGCCAAGATGGTGATGTTAAAACCTGGCCATTGGCGGAAAATCATCATCATAACGGCATTCTGTCGCACTCGATTGTGCCGGCACCGAACAGTGCAGATTTGCAGCCGGTGGCGCAAGATTACATCACTCGTCTGCTGAATCACTTGAACTATGTCGGTGTGCTGACCCTTGAGCTGTTTGTGACAGACAATGGCCTATATGCCAACGAGATGGCACCACGTGTGCATAACTCGGGTCACTGGTCGATTGAAGGTGCAGTATGTTCGCAGTTTGAAAACCATGTGCGTGCCGTGGCAGGTTTACCTTTAGGTTCAACTGAAGTGATCCGCCCAACTGTCTTGGTGAACATCATTGGTCAGCATCCGAAATCTGCAGATGTACTTGCTCTGGAAGGTGCACATTTGCATCTTTACAACAAGTCAGAGCGCGAAGGCCGCAAGATTGGTCACATTACCCTGATGCCAAATGACAGCGCGCAATTGTCTGTGCTTTGCCGCCAACTGGCGAAAATTTTACCGAATCCATTGGCATTGAGCGAAGATATGACCATCTAGGCTTTAACTTGCTGATAAAAAAAGCGATCACTTCGATGATCGCTTTTTTATTTGTCTGCTTTCAGGCATGATTGCGCCTCTTTAAAAATGCCTGCCATTGGTCGGATCAGTTTTTAAATCAATTGCTTATAAACTGATCAATTGAGTATAAATATACCAATTCAATAAAATCTTATTTACCGCTGAATTTTGTCATATTCATTTGTGGATAAGCCTAAAATCAAAGTTTGAATTTAAAACTGGAAAGTGGTTTTGAATTTAAATTCATAAAAACAAATTCAAATTTAAATCGGACTTTGAATTTAAACTTGCGCTTTTAAATTCAAAAAATATGAATTCAAATTTAAAACTGGATAAATAAATTCAAAGTTTTGAATTTAAAAATATTAGCCCATTATTCAAATGAATTTAAAAGAAAAACGAGTGTAATTAGAGCATGTTGATGATTGTGACTCACTTTTCCTGAAACAAGTTATCCCTATATTTTTTAAATTCAAAACTAATTTCAAATGTTTTGAATTTAAAAATCCTGCTGATTTGAATTTAAAGCAGGCTTGTGGATAACTCGTGTTTAAATTTAAAGATTACAAAATGAATTTAAAAGTGTAGGGATTATGAATTTAAATTTACGCATTGGCGCTTTAATTTTCATCATGAGCTGCTAAGGTAGAAACATAATTCAAAATCTAAATATTCAAGGGTCTTATGCAACGGCTTGCACTTTTTATTGGTTCTGTGGTCTTGGCTGCTTCACAGGCACAGGCTGAACTTATTATTAATGGTCAACGTGTCACGCCGACTGATTTGACCTCTATTTCAAATATCCCGAGTTATGCCTCCCAAAATAATTTTCAAAACTGTCTCGCCAATTTGCGCAGTCAAGCTGTTGCTAGAGGTGTAAGCGGCAGTACCTATGATCGTTATACCCAAAACTTAAGCCCTGATTATTCAGTGATTGAACGCCTGAATTACCAGCCTGAATTTTCTACCCCGATTTGGGATTATCTGTCTGGTTTGGTGGATGAAGAACGGGTTCAGCTCGGCCGGCAAAAATTACAGCAACATCGTGAGGTGCTCAATCGTGTTGCTGCCACCTATGGTGTACCTGCAGAAATGGTAGTTGCGGTATGGGGTGTTGAAAGTAATTTTGGTGATATTTCCGGGAAATATCCTTTATTACAGGCTTTAGGGACTTTGAGCTGTGAAGGCCGTCGCCAGAGTTATTTCCGTGGTGAGTTTTTTACTACCATGAAACTGTTACAGCGTGGCGATGTACGTGAAGAACATTTAAAGGGTTCCTGGGCAGGTGCATTTGGTCATACCCAGTTTATGCCATCGACTTATGATGAACTTGCAGTTGATTTTGATGGAGATGGCCGACGTGATCTGGTATCCAGCATTCCGGATGCACTGGCATCGACCGCCAATTTTTTAAGCAAGCGTGGCTGGCAGAGCGGACAACCTTGGGGATTTGAAGTCAAGATTCCGCAAGGCATGTCGGTTTCCGGTGAAGGCCGAAGAAATAAAAAATCCTTGAGTAGTTGGATCAATCAAGGGGTGGTGCGTGCCGACGGTTCGCCTTTAATTCAAGGAAATTTATCACAATCCTCTCAAGCCGGATTACTTGCGCCTGCGGGGCCGAATGGCCCGGTGTTCCTGGTCTTTAAAAACTTTGATGCCATTTATAGCTATAACGCGGCAGAAAGTTATGCCTTGGCGATTGCACATTTATCCGATCGCCTGCAAGGTAAAGGTAGTTTTACGGCCACATGGCCCACCGATGATCCGGGGACTTCACGTGCAGAGCGTCGTGAGATCCAGCAATTTTTATTGAGTCGAGGTTATGACATTGGTGCGGTGGATGGTTTGATTGGTGATAAAACCCGTCAGGCGATTCGTCAGGAACAGCAGCGTTTGGGCTTGAGTCCAACAGGTCGTGCTGGTCAGCAGATTCTGCGTGCTTTTAGAAATGAAAATGCCAAACGCATGATGCAATAAAAATATTGAAAACGAAAAAAGGTCTGCATTTATGTAGGCCTTTTTTAATGACTGTTTTTGAGTAGCTATATAGTCATGCAAGACAATAGTAATTCGCTGAATTTAAACAGCAGTAATGGTGCCGAGGACGCGATAGCCAGCGGCACCAGTGACTGCAGGCAAGTTACCATTTAGCTGATTCATAAAACGCATGGCCAGCCAGGCAAAGGCAGTAGCTTCTACCCAAGTCGGACTGAGGCCCAGATCGGCGGTAGTCTGTACGCTCCATTCATGTTTGCGCAGGCGCCAGCGCAACTGCTCCAGTAAATGTGAGTTATAGGCACCGCCACCGCAAACAAAAACCTGTCCGGTATCCATGCCAGAGCGGTAAATGGCTTTTTTAATGGCACGGGTAGTGAGCTTTAATAAAGTCGCCTGTACATTTTCCGGAGTATCTTCCAGTTCATCGTATTGCAGGTCATTGCGCCAGTCAGCAATCTGTTCATCCAGCCATTCCAGGTTGAAATCTTCACGACCGGTACTTTTTGGAGGTTCTTTGGAGAAGAATTCGTGTGACTGCAAGCGATCAAGCAAACTGCGAATCGGGGTGCCATAGGCTGCCCAGTTACCATTTTCATCAAAAGGCTGACCGGTATAACGGGAACACCAAGCATCCATCAGGATATTGGCCGGTCCGGTATCAAAACCATACACCTCTTCAGGCTTGCCGGCAGGCAGCAGGCTGACATTCGCTATACCGCCCAGATTTAAAATTACCCGGTGAATGCTGTTATGCTGGAAAATATCCTGATGA
The DNA here is from genome assembly GCF_000369745.1 of Acinetobacter sp. CIP 64.7. GTDB lineage: Bacteria > Pseudomonadota > Gammaproteobacteria > Pseudomonadales > Moraxellaceae > Acinetobacter > Acinetobacter fasciculus. Next base: position 158,470 of record NZ_KB850183.1, read on the forward strand.
AATGCTGGAACTAAAGGTGCTCCCTGACCACCTGCCGCCAGATCACGACGACGGAAATCTGAAATCACCGGAATCTGGGTAATTTCAGTAATGATGTTCGGGTCGCCAATTTGCAGGGTGAAGCCATGTTCAGGACGATGCCGGATAGTCTGGCCATGCGAGCCAATCGCCTTAATTCTGGATTTATCCAGGTTATTTTTTTCAATCAACGTATTAATACCATGACCAATCATTTGTGCCAGTGCAACATCAGCCTTGCCCATGCGGTCAATTTCATTGTCATCCGGCAAGGTCAGTGCCATCAGCTCATCCCGAAGGTCAGGATCAAATGCCAAAGTGAGTGTGGCATGAAGCTGGAGTGGATCAAAAGAAGCAGCAACAATATCGACACCATCCATGCTCGTGCCGGTCATTACCCCAATATAGATCGCTGTCATGGTTATTCTTAAGCCTGCAATATGCTGAAAAAGTGTTAGTATATCGCACAAATTGAGTAACTGATGTATTGGATTTTGTGATGTCAAATTTCCTGCCGGCTGAAGAACAACTTGCCCTCATTCAACGAGGCACCCACGAAATTATTTCTGAAGAAGACCTTCTCAAGAAATTAAAATTGAATCGTCCATTAAAAATTAAAGCGGGTTTTGACCCGACTGCACCTGATTTGCACTTGGGCCACACAGTTCTTATTAATAAGTTAAAAGTATTCCAAGACTTGGGTCATGAAGTGTTGTTCCTAATTGGTGACTATACTGCGATGATCGGTGACCCAACCGGAAAAAGTGCTACACGTCCGCCATTGTCACGTGAACAGGTTTTAGAGAACGCTAAAACATATCAAGAACAAGTATTTAAAATCCTTGATCCAAACAAAACCAAAGTGGTGTTTAACTCGGAGTGGTTTGCACAAAAAACTGCGGCTGATTTAATTCAATTGGCATCACAGCAAACGGTTGCACGTATGCTTGAGCGTGATGACTTCACCAAGCGTTATAACAATCAACAACCGATCGCGATTCATGAATTTTTGTACCCATTGGTACAAGGCTATGACTCTGTTGCGTTGGAAGCAGATGTTGAATTGGGTGGTACAGACCAAACCTTTAACTTGTTGATGGGTCGTACCTTACAAGGTCGCTATAACCAAGAAGCTCAAGTCTGTATCACAGTGCCAATCCTTGAAGGTTTAGATGGCGTCAACAAGATGTCTAAATCTTTAGGTAACTATATTGGTGTATTTGATGCACCGGGCGCGATGTACCAGAAAGTGCTCTCAATGCCGGATGCATTGATTGAGCGTTATTTTGATCTGCTGAGCTTCAAAACCATTGAAGAAATTCAGCAACTATTAAAAGAAGTGGCAGAAGGCCGTAACCCACAAGAAGTGAAAAAAATTCTTGCGCTGGAGCTGGTTGAGCGTTTCCATGGTGCTGAAGCGGCTGCCAATGCGCATAAAGGCGCGGGCAATATCATTACTGAAGGTGAATTACCCGAAGGTACGCCAGAAGTGACTATTTCACGTGGCGAGTTTGGTGGTGAAATCTTTATTACCTCGATTTTACGTGAAGCAGGTTTAACCAAAAATGCAGCCCAGGCTAAGGATGCATTAGGCCGTGGTGCAGTGAAAGTGGATTGGCAGACGGTAGATACGACGTATTCTGTGAAAGAGAACGTGACTTTGATTGTTCAGGCCAGCAAAAAAGCAATTGCTAAAGTCACTTTTGTTGACTAAAAAGCGGATAAGTTATTGAAATAAAAGCAGGCTTCGGTCTGCTTTTTTTATTGATGTCCTATATTTAAAAATCAAATAAGTAAAGTCAAAAAAAACCCTATGAAAACAAGAGTTAATTTTTCCCAAATCACTTGCTTTTCATCTTTATTATGTATAGGATTTATTCATCTAGAGAATTCGTTTAGAGCATCTAGAGGGTAGTAAAAATAATAGTACTCCACAACTGAGAAAGTCTCTTTTCCAAGAGGCTCTTTTTAAAAGCTTTAAAGCGAATAACTATAATAATGACATAATGGATCGGGTAAAGATTCAATTGTAAGGAGGAGATTTTGGGAGAGATCTCTTCCTTTTTTATTTATTCTGATTGCGTAATCAAGATATAAATCTGCATGCCTACTCTTGTCGTTGAGCAACTAAACTTAAAATTAACTAGCAAATTGGGCTTAGGTGAATGACCTCTAAGAATGAGTTCATTTCAATTGACTGTGAAAAAAGAGCAAAACATAAAAAATTAAAGCAGAGGTGATTGAATGTATCGCTTTCCAACAGAAAATATTTTTGATGAACAAATTGATTGCATATTACGGTTCTTATTTGAATACCAGCCAGTCGAACAAAAACAGCAACTCTATGGATCTGTCTATACTTTATTTATGCAGCTTGATCTGGCCGCGCATTACTTTCTATTTTCCCTGATTGAAGAGCAGTTACCGCGACGCGCGAAATTATTCTTTATTGCCGAGGATTATCAGGGTAAGAAAGACATGATTGTAGAGGTCATGCAACATTGGCGTGGACAGCAACAGCAGGAAAAAGTCGCTTAATGCAAAATAACAGACTTTATCTTCTATATATAAGTGATCTACGCATGGTTTTGGGATTCGAAAACTAAAAATGAATACTTCTTTTATATAGCAGCCCAAGAATAGGCTTTTATAAAAGCTTTTTACGTAAAAAATAACTCACAAATTAAGGAGTCTAGGATTTAGATCGGCTTACTGAGCGAGATAGATTAATTTTGGTTTTCTTTTGACGTGCTAATTTAAATAAAAGACAAGATTTCAATGTTAAAAGGCTAAAAATACTATTTTAACGATTATTGTGATAGCTTTTAGGTCTAAATGAATTTTCAGTTATAAAAATAAAATGACGTGTTTAGTGCATTTATTAAATAAAAACGCTTAAAAATTAGATAAAAAAGCGATTTTTTAGCAATTTTTGTAGAAAAAAAAGACATACGTGAAAAATATAGTGAATTGGGGGTTGCAATGATTCTAAAATCCTCTAGAATGCACCCATACCGACGAGATAGACGGAAACGAACGAAGCAGAATGGCGGAGTTGTTGAGTTTATCGAAGTCCAGCTTCTAGCACTGACGAGGTGTTAGAAAGATCATTAAGAGATTATGAAGAACAACTTGTGTGGATTTTTACTGGTTGATTGATCGAAATTATTTTCATTGATTGATGGTAGAAATTACTCGAAGTTTATTTGAGAAATATTTGTCAGAAAATTGATGAGCCAAGATTGGTAGCCTTTAAGCTACTACTGATTTTAAACTGAAGAGTTTGATCATGGCTCAGATTGAACGCTGGCGGCAGGCTTAACACATGCAAGTCGAGCGGGGAAAGGTAGCTTGCTACTTTACCTAGCGGCGGACGGGTGAGTAATGCTTAGGAATCTGCCTATTAGTGGGGGACAACATCTCGAAAGGGATGCTAATACCGCATACGTCCTACGGGAGAAAGCAGGGGACCTTCGGGCCTTGCGCTAA
>NZ_KB850184.1:0-1203 GCF_000369745.1 Acinetobacter sp. CIP 64.7
GTGCAAGACTTTGAGTCCTTGTCTGCATAGTCAGCAAAGCTATGTGCGGATACGACCGATATACGTGGCTCCGAAGCCAAATATATACAGGTAAATCGGCAATACTTAAGGGAAATGACTTTTTTTAAAAGTCGTCCCTTAGGGTGAGTATTGCCGAAACTCTCTCAACCGTTTCCAAAGCCAAAGCACGAAGTGCGACGCTTTGGAGGCGAGTTGAGAAGTTGAGAGCACTTGCTTTTAGCTTTTATTGTGTTTAGTAGTCGAGGTAGTTGTTTTTACTTTTCTGCTTAGGCTATTCAGTTGAATGTTAAGAGAAGTCGTAACGCTAAGCCTATTAACACGATACCCATAAAAATTTCGAATAATCCTTTTTTCTTTAAGAATACATTTCTAATATTTTTAGTAGTAAATAAATACGCTACTAAAATAAACCATCCAGCATTTACCATGCACATCCAAATTCCATATAAAAATTGAACTTGCATAGGGGTATTTTGATTTACAACTGTTGTAAAAATTCCTAAGAAGAAAATTGTTGCTTTTGGATTTGTAGCATTTGTTATAAATCCTTTTAAGAATGCTGATTTTTTTGAAGTTAAGTCATTATTATTAATTGTTATTTCTGAATCATTTACGTTAGATTTCTCTTTTTTAAGATTACCTTTAATTAAGTTAATTCCTAGATATATTAGATATAAGGCAGATATTATTTTAACTGTATTAAATACAATAGCATTTGTTTGAATCAGTAATCCAAACCCTAAAATTGTATAAATTACATGGACTGAAATTCCTGCTCCTATACCTAAGGCTGTTATTGCTCCTATTTTTCTACCGTAAGAAATACTTTGTTGAACAACTACAGCGAAGTCTGGTCCCGGTGCTACAACTGCTAAAAAATGAATAATTGCTAAAAGTAGGAACTCATTAAAATAAATCATTGAAGTCTTTTGTCATATGAATTGAACGCAATCATAAATTAATATGGTAAACATCAACTAAACTTTAAGATTTTTTATTTTCATTACTTCTTTTATTTAACATTTCTTGTCCTAAATCTTTCCAAATTTGCCACTTCATATCATTTGGATCAATTTCAGCAGTTTTTATAAGTACTCCAAGCAATTCAGCAGGATCACGCTGATCTAGCTTAGCAATCTCAAAAAGTGCGCCTAATTGGATAAGGTGGCGTGTACGAGCTTT
>NZ_KB850185.1:0-1914 GCF_000369745.1 Acinetobacter sp. CIP 64.7
CCTAAAAGATAAGAAATCAAAGAATATTGAATAAACCATTGCATAGAGATTCTTAAATTTCCCTAAAATTAACATAATACACCTTATACGAAATGTGTTATAATTATCTATAGAAATCAATGCTGTAGTTTCTAGTTGATAGCCCATCTTCCCCAAGATGGGTTTTTTTTATGATTTTTCACGTTCCACGCCTATTATTTAAGCAATGTTTCACGACTTTGTTCATATTAGTTAAACAATCGTGGTTAATCATAGGGTCTAAAAAAACGGCTCCAAAAGCCCCTTTTCTCCGGCTCCTGTTCAACGTGCTCCGGTACGGGAATCCGCTTATTTTCAGCCTGCTCCGGAGTAGTCAATCCGTCATCTTTCGGTTCAGCTTCTGGCCGAGGATCCGTTGCTATATCCTGGCTAGATTTCTGATCGGTAAACGTAGTCATATTGGCTGTGGGAGGCTTCATTTCGATGAGTGTTAGAAGCGTATCTATACGAGCGTTCGCCTTGGATTCACGATCTTCGGCTTTTTCTAACTGTTTTTTTAGGAAGTCGATTTGGCTTTTCAGTTCTACCACTGTTTTATCAATGTATTCAGGTGTATTTTGATTTTGTATTGAAGACGTATCAATACGTTTTGCCTGTTTTGCTCCAAAAGGCTCACCATAGACACGAAGTAGTTCTGAAAAATCTATACAACCATCATGGTCACGACTTAACACACCATTTTTTATATCTTTATATAGTGTAGCTCTAGATTTTTTATACAGCGTTGCAGCATTACTAACACTGTATTTTGTAGCTGTATTCATAGTGTATTGCTGTGTATTTTGAAAATGTATTGGAGAATACAATATGTGTATTCTCCAATACACTCAAGCTTTAAAGCCAAGGTTTTGTAGGTGGGGTAAAAACTGCTTTTGTTGTATTGGATCTCTCAGCATTTCTTTGATTTTTGCTGCTAAGCTCTCATAGCTTTCATTGCCATTTGCTAAGTTTGAAAATTCAGGGAGTCGTGAAAGCTGATTGCCAAACATATTGATTTGAGCATCTGTCATTTGGTGGAATGTTACTTGGGATGTTTTTGTTAATTCATGTTGAGCTGGTATTGCTTTTGATTTAATTCGGAATTGAATATCTGTGATAACTCTACCTTTTTTGAATTGGTCATAGTCAACGGTAATATTGGTATGTTTATTAATTTCACTTACTGCTCTGTCTAAGACATTAGATTTAAAATTAGACATAGTTGAATATTCAGTCGCATCCAGCCCTAATTTTGATCTAAGATCGTTAATACTATATTTCTCAGTTTTTGCTACATTCAACCATTTAATTAGTAGCTCATATAGTCTGATGCTATATTTACTCTTAAAGTCAGACACTTGTTCTATATGGTATTTTGTGAATTGTTCGCTTAATCGGCTAATTAAACTGATAACTTCGTTACTAAGGTATAAAACGATAAGGCCACTAGAATCTACATAGGTCACTTTATTTACCCAATTTGCTGTAGTAAGAGCTTCTTGGCCCTTATATCTATCTAAATAACTAAACTCTCTTCTTTTTAGTGTTTTCGCTGCCTCTCTAAGCAAGCCATAGGCATTATTACTATCTACCTTAAATTGATGAACGTAGTCACTTACGAATACTTCTATTGGTGTATCAGATGTGAGATTAGAAGACTCTCTAGCTCCAACTATGGCCAAGAGCATAATACGTTGCTCTATGAGTGATAAGTTGAAAGAGGCATCGATAAGAGCATTATCCTTAACAACTAATTTATTGTTATTTGTCATGATATGAAGCTTATTAATTCATTTAACTAGGTTATATTCTATTTATTTTAAATAGTCAATAATTCAGCTATTCAAATACCCCTTAAACCTATCTTTATCACCCCTTAAACCTATCTTTATCACC
>NZ_KB850186.1:0-1023 GCF_000369745.1 Acinetobacter sp. CIP 64.7
TTAAATGGTCTTTGAATTCATCCATACTTGTAGCTGTTGATTGGTCGATTGCTTCACGTATTTCATCTTTCCATGAATATTGGGCGGTTGATTTTGTATTAGGGTCAGCAATCGCTTTTTCTGTTTGTGTATAACGTAAGCGTGCTGTATCTTTTTCTGGCACGCTTAAGCCATGTTCACGACATACGTCGTCATTAAAGTCTCTTAAATCACGTAAGGCTTGCTTGTTGTTATTGAACTTTTTACCTGTTTCAAGATCAATGGAATTAATCACAATATGATTGTGTACATGGTCTGTATCTGCATGCGTATAGACCGCCACTTGATGATTCGGTGCGAGCTTTTCGGCGAGTGCTAATCCTAATTGATTACATTGTTCGGGCGTGACTTCGCCAGGTTTAAACGATTGGATAATGACATGCCCTTGATTGCCATCGGTTTTGCCATATAACTCACGTGAAGCTTTAAAACTCGATTTCGCATAGTCGACATCACAATTTAAGCCACTTTTTTCAACTGCACGTTTTTCAGCGTAATTAATGGCACGTGACGTTGATTTGGTGGCACTTAATTTAGTTGTTGCCATTGGTATCACGCTTTTTTTGTTTAGGAATAAAATGATCAATTAAAAGGCCACCGAAAGCACAAAATAAGAAACAGATGGTGATAAACCACCATTGTTTTAGGAATGAAAAATTAAAAAATAAAATGAAGATCATTAAAGATATAACAGTTAAAATCCAAATGCTAAATAGCAATCTTCTTAATTTAGTTTGTTCCATACCTCATCTAACCTTTCACGTAATTCGCTGATATTACGTTCTAATGCTTTATAGTTCGGTGCTTCATGTTGATGTTGGTTGCAATATTTCGCAATCTGATTGGCATTAGCACCTAATCTACTTAAATCTTTGGCTATCGATTGTCGCGTTGTTTTATCTAATTTAGGTGCGACCAATCGAGATCCCTGTGCCTTTTTCTTAACGAAAGAAGGCACACTCATATTTAAAGTTTCAGCTGACT
>NZ_KB850187.1:0-639 GCF_000369745.1 Acinetobacter sp. CIP 64.7
TCAATAGTGACTTTAATTTCATCATTCAATAATTGTCTGATCAAATGAACCTTATCATCAGGGATGAGCATCAGTTGAGCATTTAATCCTGCCGCGATAATTTCTAAGGTCTCTAATCGAGGGTTACCCTGACTTTCCAGCTTTTGGTATTGCTGTCTTGAAATGCCTGTACGGGATTGCATATCAACTTGCTTTAAGCCTAATTGGGTTCGTCTTTTTTTGATTTGCTGAAGTAAAGACTTATTCATTGTAGATACATTTATTTCTTTTAGGTCATATAAGAAACATATTAGTTTCTTTTTTTTTGAAAAGCAATTTATGAATTTATCATTTCGATCTGTAAAATAGCCCTACTTGTATGAGAAATGGGTGTTCAAGTTGTTGTTGATTTTGCATTGAACCGTACCGGGTTTGTCGGAGACTTTTTTATTTAAGTTAGGCCACCTGACCTAACGGATTAATCTTATCATAGTACATTGCTTCAAACTCAAAAGGCGATACATAACCCAGTGCGCTGTGTACACGTTCTTTATTGAACCAATCGACCCAGTTTAGTGTCGCAAGTTGTACATCTGCTAAACCTTGCCAATCTGCTTTTAAATATTCAATCACCTCTGTTTTGTATAAGCCATTCACCGT
>NZ_KB850187.1:5899-7199 GCF_000369745.1 Acinetobacter sp. CIP 64.7
TCTCCGACAAACCCGGTACGGTTCAGTTTCAAACGTCTACATCGGAAACAACAATTCATTTCTGTGTACTATATGGCGAAATATACGGAAGGCACGTTGAAAGAATGTGGGTTACATAGTCAATCCAACTATACAGATGAGGATTATGACATAAAACAATACCGTAAGGTCATTGCAGATGCGGATCAGCAAGCCCATGCAGTGATTCCATCTAGGTAAAATACGAAGTCATTGAAAGATAAATTTACAGAATTACGCCGACCCCACACTCAGGTTGTAACTTAAATTTGAATAGAATAGATCTAATTTTAAATTTGGGGCTTATACTAACAGAAATAAGAGGTAGCTATACATAGAAATATGTATAACATTTAAATTTTAATTAAAATTATGCAAGGTGATTCATATTTTCTAATGTGGTGATTCACATTTTCTAATGTATTGTATGGTGCATATATATTTTTGTTTACTTTTTAGCTATTAAAATCGGCTTTGTTGCACAAAGATTTCATAACTATATGATTTTAAAAGTTTTGATTATTTTTTGATCCAAAATTAAATCTATTTAAATCAAATGCTTACATATTTATGCAACAAAGCCATTAAAATCTAACAATCAGGGTGAAAGCATGCCAAGTATTAAAATTGTTGCAAAAGAAGGACACGAGGTTTTATCTCAGACGACAGATAAGAATAGTGTTGCACTCACCGAAGCCTCGGTGGTGACATTAGGGGTTGCAAAAGCAGATATTTCAGAGATTCAGCGCAATGGAGCGGATGTTGTCATTCGTTTAAAAAGCGGTGAAGTTATTGTGATTCAAAATTTCTATAGCACCACGACAGCAACCGATAACAGTCTGGTATTAGAAGATGGCAATCAGTTGCTTTGGGTGAAGTTAACGGATGAAACAGGCGCATTTCTTGCTGAAGTGGTGTATGAGCCATTAACGACAATTGAGCCATTATTATATTCAGAGGGCGTGCCTCTTTGGGCGTGGACTGCAGGGGCAGTTGCTGTGGGAGGTTTGGCAGCAGGCTTAAGTGGCGGCGGTAGTGATGGTGGAAATGGTGGGGGCGACCAAGGACCGTCAGCAGCATATAAAGCAGCGACAGCAGCAGTGGTTGCGGCAGAACAAGCGTATCAAGATGCCAAAGATGCCTTAACAGCAGCGAACACAGACGGTTTAATCAACCCGACCGAAAAAGCGGCGCTTGAAAAGGCTAAGACTGATGCCGAAGCGGCGAAAGCAGCAGCTCAAGCAAAAGTTGAGGCATTACCAGCGACAGAACAAACTGCCAA
>NZ_KB850187.1:8164-8785 GCF_000369745.1 Acinetobacter sp. CIP 64.7
GTACAGCGTGCAATAATATAGCCTTCACGTTTCAGTTTTTGCCAGACTTTACGTACACCATATCGACCTGAACTTTCCTTCCAAATTCGTTTAATCTCCTCAGCATGATGTAAATCATGCAGAGCAGGTTTCGCTCGATGTTCTGGGTTATCAACGAGATCTAAAGCCCGATAATAGGTCGAAGCTGCAATCGGTAAAATTCTACAAATCGCATCAACACCATATAAGTCTTTATTGTTATGGATAAAATCCACCATTATTTGTGTGGGCGGTCGAGCTCCGCCTGGGCGAAAAAAGCGGCTGCTTTGCGTAGAATTTCATTGGCACGCTTTAATTCTTTAATTTCACGTTCCATTTGCTTCATTTTTTCTTGGTCAGATATCTGTTGTACTTTGGCAGGATTTAGTTGATCCATATGCTTTAAATACCAAACACGCAATGTTTCAGGAGTACAACCGATTTTAGGAGCAATAGCTGTGATCGCAGCCCAATTCGATGGATAATCTTTTTCAGATTCAATCAATAGTTGAACCGCTCTTTCTCTGATTTCAGGGGTATATTTTAATTTTGTCATCGGGACACTACGCTTCGCTACGTCTTGCGAAGCAATGCTTCTCATCT
>NZ_KB850188.1:0-3181 GCF_000369745.1 Acinetobacter sp. CIP 64.7
GCAACTTTTTGCTTATTTGCTCGATCTATGGCTTTTTCAGCTTTGATCAAGGCATTAATTTTTTTCTCTTGGTCAGATGTTCTGTACTGAATTTTGGCTAATTCAAGTAAAAGTTTTTGAGCATCATTAGGGTTCTTTAAAGCAGAAATATAGGTGATTTTTTCAGACAGCCAATCATTATTCATATTCAATTCCATTAATTCAGATACCGCAAAAGTACAGGCTTAATTCTCAAAGAACGATAACAAAATAATTACGTCAAATGTACGCAATTTTGTTAAAGTCGTTCTAGAGATTGTTGCCTGCACTTCCATCAAAAATTTGATGGCGCGCTTAGACGTTTCTCAATTTCATTGAGAAACCTAATCACGTTAGGGACTTCATCCCTAAAACCCTGAAACTTATTTTTTTCGTTCAATTGAAAATTGAATGAAAAAAATAAGTACCAAAGCTAGGAGCAACAGCATGCAACTAAAACAGGTATTGGGAAAAATCAAAGATATTACTTTTGGCGTGATCGCAGCACCGCTAATCATCATCATTATGATGTGGGCTTCGATACTTGATCAAAGAGCGTTTAAGAAAGAGCGCAACCGAAAAAAGGAACAGGATAAAACCTAATGGCGATTGCTCGTTTAAGTGTCAAAGTCGGTAAGGCAGGTAAAGCAGCACCGCATGCCGAATATATTGATAGGGATGAAGAAAAGAAGCTGAAACAGGAACAGGCAGAAACTGATCTTGAACATAGTGCTTATGGAAACATGCCGAAATGGGCTGAACATAATCCGATTACCTTTTGGCAGGCAGCCGACCTTTACGAGCGTAAAAATGGCAGTACCTATCGAGAATATGAAATTGCCCTGCCTAGAGAGATGAATGCCGAGCAACGCCTAGAACTGGTTGAGGACTTCATTCAGTCTGAGATCGGCTCAAAATATCCGTATCAATTTGCGATTCATAACCCTAAAGCAATGGACGGCAAGGATCAGCCTCACGTTCACCTCATGTTTAATGAACGTCTGCAAGATGGAATCGAACGAGATCCAGAGCAATATTTCAAACGCTATAACGCCAAGAATCCTGAACGTGGCGGAGCTAAAAAAGACAATACGGGCAAGGGTTACCAGGAACGAAAAACTGATATTAAAGACCTACGCCAAAGATGGGCTGATTTATGCAACAGCCATTTAGAAAAACACCAAATTGACAGTCGTATTGATATGCGAAGCTACAAAGAGCAAGGCATAGAGAAAGAACCCGAAAAGAAACTATTACCAAGCCAAGCTAAAGACCCTGAAATCAGGGAAGCCTTGCAACAGTCACGTATAGCCTATAAAGAGCTTGAGCAACTAGATTTAGGCGACCCTAAAAAAGACCTGAAAGACCTCAAAAACAGCCCAATTTCAGATAAAGAAATTAAACAGGGTATTGAGAGCTTTAAGGCTGATTTTGACAGCTTTAAACAGCTTGCTTTGGAACAGTACAAACAGCAGCAGAAATTAGAAAGAGAGCAACAGAAAACAATGAAGTTTAGAGGGATGAGCCGATGACACCTGATGAAAAAAAGCTATATGCACTGATGGCAGTTGCAGAACAACAGCAAAACTTAGTCAATCAGGCCGTTAAAGAGCTTCAAATCACGAAAGAACACATTCAAAGCACTATTGCTGGGCAAACCCACCACACTATATCAAAAGCGGTAAATGAGGGCTTACAGGACGGTACAGCAGAACTTATTAAGACCGCTAAAGCGCTTGGACGCTTGAAAAACTCGATTGAATCAGCCAATGATCAATTTTCATGGAAGTTAATCACCACTTTCTTAGGTGTTTTTTCAGTTCTCATACTGACTATGACGTGGCTATTTGCATCTTATATTAAGCCTTTAGAGAATATTCCAAAGATCGAGAGTTTAAGGCAGCAAGGTATTCAGTTTGATATTCAAAGTTGTGCCGTTGGAGAAGAGTCCAAGCCCTGCGTCCGAGTGATGAAAGAGCAGTGTGGCTATGGGAAGCATGGGGATTTATGCGTTATTGACCCCAAATAGCTGAATCTGAAAATGAAGGCTCTAAGCACTCATTTATAATTTTTATTATGTTTAAAATTAGTGGAAGTTAAGGAAATTATTATGTTAAAGCAATCAAGTTTAGAAAGAACAGAGTTTAAGGAAGAAGAACTTGCGCCCATTAAAAAGCTTGATTTGAATGATTTGAAAGTTCCTATGCCTAAAAACCTTGATCAGTTACTGATTTGGACATCCGAACTGGCTCAATATAATTATGCTCAATTCCTTAACCAATCCGAACAGCTAAAACTTGTTGATGAAGACAACCTGGAAGAACAGGCGGAAATCAGTCAGAAGCTTAGGTTCTATAGAGGTAATGCGCTTATAGAAAACCAAATCAAAGATTTCTATTTGAAAAAGTTACTTGATCAAGGAGAGGCAACAGTCAAAGGTTATATTAAAAGTCCGACTAAGAAAAATACCCGATATGCTGTAATTTCTTATCATGACTATGATTTTGTAAGCTTTGCTACTCCAGAGATTCTTAATAAATTTCCAGCCGATCTCATCAATTTCGTGCAAAAGGAAACACCTAAGACATTAGCGGACATATATCCTGAAGAAGCCGTGTTCTTATCAGCTATCAAAAAATTTATAAAACCTTTTAAGGAACAGTATAAAAAATTGGCTGATAAGAACAGGGAAATTAAGGAGCACAATACAGTTGCTCATAAAATTTATATAAAAATTAAAAATAAGGAAGCAACTCTGCAAAAGCCAACAGAGTCAAAGCCTAAAGAATCTAATCCAAAGACTACTGAAAATAGTGCTGTCCCAGTAGAGATGAAGCAGGGAACCATTCAGAAAAATATGGCTCCACAAGAAAAGCCACTTACTGTGATTAAGAAGCGAAAATTTGCTTTAAACAAGAATAAGTAACTTGTAATGTAAAATTCTAAACAAAAACCCCTCTAAGTCTTGCAACTTAGAGGGGTTTTCAAGTAAATTCAGCGGTACGCAGTTATTTGATGGAACTAACATCAAGTAACGAAGATCATAAGGTTTGGCGACCGTTATGATTTCACCAAAAGGCTTGTACCTGAACTCTATTTTCACAATAAACAGTGTTTATATCAAGCCTCAAAATGATAAGTCTTCGTTAATTCGTGTTTTAAA
>NZ_KB850189.1:0-6623 GCF_000369745.1 Acinetobacter sp. CIP 64.7
AGCGGGAAGCCTACCTCAAGATAAGATTTCCCCGAGACTTTATGTCTCCTAAAGAGCCGTTGAAGACTACGACGTTGATAGGTTGGATGTGGAAGCATAGTGATATGTGAAGCTGACCAATACTAATTGCTCGTGAGGCTTGACTATACAACACCCAAACAGTTGTATATAAAGCATCAATTGATTTCATATTGATCTAACGATCAGACGAAGCCTTGATTTAGTTAAGCTAATCGAACAAACTACTGCAACTCAGATATATCTGTTAATGAACGATGTTCAAAGCACTGCTTTGAACAGAGTGCAAGATTTGAAGAAAGCTAAGGCAACCATAAGACCTCAGTAAGTAATCATACCAGTTGTGCTGGCGACCATAGCAAGAGTGAACCACCTGATCCCTTCCCGAACTCAGAAGTGAAACCTCTTAGCGCTGATGGTAGTGTGGGGTTACCCATGTGAGAGTAAGTCATCGCCAGCTCATTATTCCAAAACACCCCCTGTCAAATGATAGGGGGTGTTTTTTTATGCGCGAAATAATCGTCTTATATATGTCATATATAAATTTAACATCAACATTGCTCAATATTAGACTAGAGCAAGAACTAATTTTAAAGCGTAATAGGTTTATAGCTCCTTTATAGCAATGCATCCAACTGACGTCGAGCATGTTTAAATGCCGTTCTGAGTCCTTCTTCCAAAGTCGGATGATAAAAAGGTTTGGCTAGAATCTGATGAATATCCTGATTGGCATCAATCATCCAAGCCAGTAAATGGGCCAGATGTTCTGCTTGTGAACAGAATAGTTCTGCGCCAAGTAATTTACCGGAGTTTTTATCAAAATAAACTTCTATTCCACCTGAGTTTTCTCCCAAAACTAGAGCACGTCCTTGGTTTTCATAAGAGACGAATCCCCGAATAAATTCGACGTGTTGATCTTCTAGCTGTTTAAAATTTTTTCCGACAATCGCCATTTCAGGATGACAAAATACAATCGCCAATGCGGTTAAGGCAGGAATAGGCTTTACATCCGGATAATTTAAACAGTTATAAACCGCCTGTTTACCCGCATGCGCGGCTTCATGTTGAATAGGGGTATCAAGTGCGGCATCACCGACTATAAATATAGGTAGGTTTGCAAGTTGTTTGGTTTCTTTATCGATAGGAAGGTTTTTGATGTCCTTGAATGTTGAATTGAGTTGATCTAGACCTAAACGATCTATATTGCTTTGTCGACCTGTGGCAGCTAAGACATATTCAACTTCAATATTCTTAGTCTGATCATTTTCTGTAAAGTTAATTTTTACTTTATCATCCTGTATTTCAACTTTATCTGGCAAAATTTTAAATTTGATATTCAGTTCTTTACTTAATTGCTCTTGTGCTAGTTTTTGTAAGATCGGGCTAGTTAAAGCACCTACTTTTTGACTACGCGCAAACATTGTGGTTCGTACACCCAGTCGTTGCATGGCTTGAGCTAATTCAATTGCAATGATGCCACTCCCGATTACTGCTAAAGACTTAGGTAATTGGGAGAATTCAAATATTTCATTGGAAGTGATGTATTTGTCTGTTAATTTTTTCTTTAAAGTTTCATCAATATTGGGGCGTGAGCCTACAGCGACAATAAAACTTTTGGCCCGATAGTATTGTCCATTGACTTCGATCGTTTGGGAATCAATAAATTTGGCTTTTCCGGAAATTTTATGTGAGCTGTCCCATTGATCGACACCTTTCAAGGTTGCGAGAATAAAACGTTCTCTAAAGACATGCACACGTTGCATCACATCTGAAGGATCAATGACAGCATTATGTTGTAAAGCAAGGTCTTCAGCAGTTTGAATATCATGCATGCGATTTGCAGAGGAGATTAGCAATTTACTTGGCATACAACCTACACGGGCACAGGTTGTATCCCACGGGCCATCATTGATAATTAAAATATTTTGGGTATATTCGACGGCTTCGTTATAAGCACTGATTCCTGCAGTGCCTGCGCCAATAATGATGAGGTCGTACATTATATTAAAATCATGTCGTAATATTTTACCACTATACAAAAAAGCCCTCAAAACAAGAGGGCTTTGTAGCAATTCATTACATTAAAGTAAACATACTCAAGTGAGCAAAAGATAACTAAACATCAACATCTACTTGAAGGATTTCAGTTAATTTATTTACTTGTCATCTATTTGGACTTAAATATATTTCATTTTAAACTTAAGCAAGTTAAATCGATGTTCCCACACTTACACCCACAGTCGGCTTCAAATTCATCGAGCTACAACCGGCAAAAGCCAAACTACAACATAAAATAATCAATAACTTATTCATGAATCAATCCTTGAGATTTAGCCTGATTAAACAAAGCAGCTGAACGTGTGCCACTACGGCAAACCATCAAAATTGGTTTAGGCAGCTCATTATAATATCGAGCAAATTCTTCAATATTCGCCTGAGAAAGCTGGCCACTCACCACAGGCTGATAAATCACACTAACTTGAGATTTCTCCGCAATGGAGCGTAATTGACTTACCGTGACATTATTACCAGTTTCCTGATCAGGACGATTTACAATCACAGATTTGAAACCTTGCTGAATCAATTGCTGAAACTTGCTTGGTGTCATTTGCCCTGTGACACTCACCGTAGAGGTCAGCGCACGGCTAAGATCATTTGCAGCAAAAACAGGTGTAATACAGCTAAAATATGTTGTTAGCAACACCCCTTTCCAAAACGACTTAGTCATCCAGCAGATCCATCTGTTTTGCCAGTTGATATAAGTTATTCGAGCGGTTTCCGGTGCGGCAGAACATCAAGATCGGTTTTGGTAACTCATTATAATGATTGACAAAAGTGCGTACATCAAGCTCCGTAATCTGACCGGCTACTACTGGCTGGAATACATAATCCAGACCGGCATTGCGTGCAGCTTCCTCGATTTGTGCACTGGTTGGCTGCTCGGAACCACCTTCCATGTCCGGACGGTTGTTGATAATCGATTTAAAACCTTTCTCAACCACTTGAGTTACGTGTTCCGGACCAATTTGACCAGCAAAACCTACATTTTCGCTCATGACGCCACTCCATCATTTCATTTATATCGATATGCTTTATGATAGCATTAAGCTGAAAACATGCTGAACCTGTTCTGAAATTTTTATAAATGATGATAACCATAAGATAACGCAATGGAGCGCGTATGCAGGCTTATACAGTTGAACCACTGTATGTCAAAAGCGGTCAGGAAGTGATTGCTGCAGATTTTTATCGGCCTAAAAATATAGAAAAACCGGCCGTAATCCTGATGGCTCATGGTCTGGCTGCCTTACGTCAATTTAAACTGGTGCAATATGCCCAGCGTTTTGCCAGTGCCGGCTATGCGGTGGTTTTATTTGACTATCGCTATTGGGGCGGCAGCACTGGGCGTCCACGTGAACTGGTGTCGATCAATGCCCAGCTCGATGACTGGCGAACCATGATCAGACATATTCAGGAACGCAAATCGATTGACAGTAAACGGATCGTGCTCTGGGGTACGGCCTTAAGTGGTGGGCACGTATTGACACTTGCAGCAGAGCTGAAAAATATTCAGGCGGCGATGGTACAGGTGCCTTTTGTCGATGGGGCTGAAAGTGCCCAACTATATCCTTTACAACAACTCCCCAAGGCGCTTAAAGTTTCCAGTCAGGATTATATGGGGGCCAAGGTTGGTATGGCACCAAAAACCTTACCTGTAGTTGATCCGCCTGAGCTATGTTTTATGCCGACACAGGACAGTTATGAAGGTTATCTGTCGATTGTCAATCCGGATTATTACTGGAGTGGTCATATTCCTGCACGGGCATTCTTCAAACTGATGCGCTATCGACCGATTCAGGAGGTAAGAAAGATTAATATTCCAGTACTGTTTATTGCGGCAAAACGGGATAGTCTGATTCCAATTGAATCGAGTCGGGAAACTGCCACCAATATTGCACCATTTGTGCAATATCATGAGTGGAATATCCGACATTTTGATATTTATCATGGGGAATGGTTTGAAAAAGCAGTTTCGACCCAATTAGAATTCTTACATCAACATATTGGAGTGCGCTAGATGATTATTGTATGTCCGGAATGTCTGGCCAAAAACCGTGTCCCTGAAGATAAACTCACTGCCAACCCTGCTTGTGGTCAATGTCATCAAGCCCTGATTCCACTGGCACCGATTGAAATAAATGAGCAGAATTTCAGCCAGTTTGTCACGCATAGTGACTTACCAATCCTGATTGATCTCTGGGCAGAGTGGTGTGGTCCCTGTAAAATGATGGCACCGCATTTTGCGACTGTCGCAAAACAATATCCAAATGTGGTTTTTGCAAAAATTGATACAGAAGCGAATCCTCGCTTAAGTTCGGCATTTAATGTTCGCAGTATTCCGACGCTGGTGTTGATGAATAAAAGCAACGAAATTGCTAGAATAAGCGGTGCATTACGATCAAGCGAGCTGCAAAAATGGCTTGATCAGCAGTTAAATACCCAACCCTAATTCAAATGCCTGGAGTGAAAGTGTCAGATTCTCAAGTAAGACCAGAGGGGATTCTTTCCCTACAGACGATCGCAATGCCTGCAGATACCAACTGGAGTGGTGATGTCTTTGGTGGCTGGATCGTTTCACAAATGGACTTGGCAGGCGCGATTCACGCAGAACGATTTTCAAAGGGACGTTGTGCCACGATTTCGATTAACCAGATGACTTTTCTGGTACCGGTAAAAGTCGGAGACGTGATTAGTTGTTATACCAAAATTTTAAAAGTAGGCAAGACCTCTATCCAGATGGAAATCGAGGTTTGGGACAGTCATGATGATTCACGCCCACCGATTCGGGTGACCGAAGGGGTATTTACCTTTGTTGCAGTAGATGTCAAAGGCAACAAACGTCTGATTCCAGAAGACGCGAAACAGAAGCTTTTAGAATCGCAATCAGCCTAATAATGGCTTGAAATAAAAAATCCCAGATTTAATATCTGGGATTTTTTTGTCTAAAAGAAGAAATTATGATTTCTTAAGCTGGCTCTTGGCAATCCAGGCCCAGAGCATTTCACATTGAATCGGAGCTTCACCTGATTCATCACTTACCACAACTTGAACCAATGTTTCGCCTTTATCTGAACTTTGCATCAAGGCTTGCTGCTCGGATGTAAGCGTAGCAATCGCAGTCATGGCACCGCGCGTCGGGCGTTTAAAATCAATCTTTAAACTTTTGATCAGCACAATTGCCGTATCCGGCACATTCATTGCAGTGACAAAACCAGTCGCGGTTTCTGCCAGTAAAGCCATGGCACAGGCATGTACCTGACCAATATGGTTTTGCATAGCTTTATGATTGGCGATTGTGACCACGACTTTTGCCGGACTCAGCTCTACATAGCGAATCTTGGCAGAGCCTACCATGGGAACCACACGGCCAAAAGTTTTACTCAGTAAAGCACTGCGTATACCTTGTGGTAATCTGGAAGTGGCGTTCACCAGTTTGGTCAGTCGATTGCGATGCGTCATAATTCCTACTTTAAGACACAGAACGGTCTTAATCTTTAAAGTTGTTGAACTGTAAAGGCAAACCAAATTGCTGTTCTTTCAAGAATGCCATTACTTGTTGCAAGGTATCGCGTTTTTTATCAGTTACACGAATCTTGTCGCCCTGAATCGAAGATTGCGCTTTAATCCCACTTTCTTTAATGGCTTTATTAATTTTTTTTGCGGTATCTGAGTCAAGTCCATCTTTAAGCTTGATCACCTGAATCACATTTTTGCCAGAAGCCGTCATTTTTTGTGGATCAAGCGCCTGAATATCGACTTTGCGTTTAAAGAAATGACTTTCCAGCATGCTATAGACTTGTTCACACTGGAAATCGCTTTCAGTCGAGATTTTGATTTCCTTGTTTTTTTCATTCAGTTCAATAGAAACGTCCTGACCACGGAAATCAAAGCGGGTCGCGATTTCTTTTTGGGTGTTTTGAACTGCATGATTTACTTCAAAAATTTCTAATTCAGAAACAATATCGAAAGAAGGCATAGTTTAGACCTTTACAAAGGGAAAGAATATCTGAGATGCTAGGGATGTTTTCTTCATTTGCCAAGTGTTGTTTACATCAAAGGAGTGCGCAATGATCCGTAAACAAGAAATTACAACATTTGAGTTCCCAGAAAATGCAATTATCTGGGATGTACGCGATTCAAGTGCTTTTGCTGAAGCACACGTGAAAGGGGCGGTGAATCAGCCCATTAACGATCTTTCAGCAGAAAGCCTAACTCAGGTGTCAGCGGATCAACCCATTTACATCTTGTGTGGTGGGGGCAGTAAAGCTCCACGTGCTGCGGAAAAACTAGAGGGTTTTGACAGCTCACGTGAATATGTCATTCTGATGGGTGGTACTCGTGCTGCCCGTGATGCAGGCTTACCGCTTGAACAGGGTGCATAAGCATTCTGTCAAAAAAAGCGCCGCAAGGCGCTTTTTTAATGGGGCTAATATTTTTCCCTCTCCTTTTAGGCATAGGTATCTACACATCTATGAGATACCTAATGCCATTGTGGCTATCTCATTGAGTTCATCTATTGAATATTCCGAGAGCAGTTGAAGAGT
>NZ_KB850190.1:0-6733 GCF_000369745.1 Acinetobacter sp. CIP 64.7
ACTGCATAAACGTATAGATAAGACTGCATAAACGTATAGATAAGACTGCATAAACGTATAGATATAGGCGCACAAACTATTGATATTTAATTAAAATAAGAGGTCTAAAATTATAAAATTATAAAATTATTAAAAAGAGGGGAAGTGCTTAAAACTGCCCTAGATACTCGCTAAAGCTCGTACTCTATTGAAGCTCGTTCCTCGCTTCGAGGGGCAGTTTTTGGTTAATTCTGTTTGTGAAATCTAAAAGCAAAAATGGATTCGCTTCGCTCATAGAGATTTTTTACTCGCTCACGCTCGATCATCAAGCAAAAGCTATACAGTCGCTTTGCTCGGTTAATCTCGTTTGGCTGCAAAAGGAGGCTTTGTAATCAGGAAAAAGACGGGGCGAAATTTTTATGTTGCTCAATCGCTCGTAGGCACTCGCTTGGTTATTACAGTTGGGAGCAAATAATTTTATTTAGCTGAACTAATTAAAAACGTGGAATATTGATCAAAGATTAGCCGTGGAACGTGAAAAAGCATAAAAAAGCCCGAACTGGGATGCTCGGGCTATAAAATTGAAACTATAGCGTTGAAATTTCACAAGAAATATAACACATTTCGTATAACGTGTATTATGTTGATTTTAGAAAAATTTAATAATCAAGTTAAGTAAATCACTGCCTAAAATAATATTTTAAATAAAAACACTAAAAAATATAATAAAAAAGGGTGCTAGTATTGTCAAAATAAAACCGCTAAAAATTGCTATTTGCACGTCCAATTGCGAACAATTATTTTTTATAAATGGAAGTGTAGAATCCATTGCTGTAGCTCCACAAATACCAATTATAGGATTAGGATAATTTCGTCCAAGAAGATATAGCAAACCTATTGCATAAAACTCTCTAATTAAATCAGTTAATAAGGCAAAAGTTCCATATTCAGCACCTAATGTTTTTCCTATGAGTGGACCTGAAAGAGAAAACCAGCCAAATCCGCTTCCTAAAACTAAAAGTTCAAAAAATGATTTATCTATAATGAATGTTGTTAAATATGCAGCAATGAATAGTGAAAAAATTGTAATTAGTGGTACTTGAAAATGATTAATGGTCAAAGCTTGAATTTTAATTGTTGATAAATCCACACCTACCAAAAATATCAAGATATAAAGAAGAATACTACTTACAGCCTCACTCTCCCAATTACTCGGCAATACAAGATACAAAACCATACCAATAATAACCATTGATATAGCAATCACACACTCTTTGATAGGTTTAAAAATTTCAGATATAGATTTCTTATTTTTACTTGTATTTTTTACTTTTTTAAAAAGTAAAATAAAAGTAATAAAAGTAATAATTGTTGAATAAATAAATGATCCGACAATTACTGTAGTTCCTAGTTCTTTATCAAAAAGAATACTACCAAATTGGAAACCTATTGAAATTAGAAGTAACCAGACTAAGAATGTTATATAACTTACTAAATTATCTCTAGTATTTGAATTTATTACTCGCCCAATTCCCCATCCAAGTATTAAAGATAAGAGAATAGGCAATAAAGAAAATATAAGGTTATTTATCATATTTTTTGTTTCGTTAAAGAGTAGTCAATTAAAATCATCCAACGCTCACCAAGTAAATCTACTTGATCATTATTAATTTTTTTAATTGGTGATACATAATGACATACCGAAGAATCGTGAACAGCAAAACTATCAGAAATATTTTTTAATGTGAATTGACTGTAAATATTTTCATTGTTTACATCATCTAGACGCTTATTTCTTTCATTTGGATGGGCTATATAATTTTCACCGCCTACAATATTATTGCTTCTATAAAGAAGATGAGCAAAGGTAAAAGGTTCTCCATCTTGATGGAAACAATCAGGAGAACTAATGCCTAAACTTTGGTCACAAGTTGAAGTTAATTTAACAAAGTGTATTCCAACATAAATTGGTAAATAATAGTCATTTAACCCAAATGTTAAGTTATAGTCTTCAATAATTATTGAATTCAAATATTTAGAGCTTTTAACATCGTCACTTAAAGCATTAAAATATCTGATAGAGCCATGCTCTGGATTATTATTACCTTGATCATATCCAGATAGTTCTCTTCCATCATCAGTTATTGTAGTCGGTAACCAAATTGGATTTTTTTGCTTTTCCCATGGAAGAATTAGAGCATTTCCATACCTTCTAAAGCGTTGAGTGTTTGATGGTGAAAAGGGATCTTTTTCTAACTCTCTAAATTCATTGAAAATAGTTAATTTTGAGTTAATGTCAACTTCTGAAGCCTTATATTTTATATAACCATTCTGTTGAAAGTCTTCTTGTAATTTTGAAACATCAACTTCTTGATTTAAATTAAATTGATGATTTTCGTTTGGATATTCTTTTCTTAAATTTTGATTCAGCATAGGAAACCTTACTATATAACTTAATATTGTAATACTGCCCAAAAAATATTTAATTTTTATGAAAAAGTAAATTATTTATAATTAATAATCATACTCTTAGGTTTAATAAGTGGTAAATTTTTGTGAATTCTCAATGAAATACCCTCCCATTTAACATAATGGCTGTTATACAAAATTCAGATATTGGAACTAATTCTTACAATAATTTGAGTGATTTTTTAGACTATTAGCGTACATTAGGTTTACGATAGTACATGTTTTGTAAAACATAGGTGATGATATGGCGACAACAAATTTTAATCTGCGACTTGAGCAAGATTTGCGTGATCGGGCATTTCCAGTGTTTGAGCGTTATGGACTGAGCGCATCACAAGCCTTTAAATTGTTTTTAACACAAGTTGCTGAGACCAATAAAATTCCCTTGTCTTTTGATTATGCAGAGACAGAGAATGTGCCGAATAGTGTCACAAGAAAAGCATTGACTGAAGCAAAAAATAGAACTGATTTTTCAGATGCTTATGAAACACCTGAAGAATTTATGAAAGCGATGCAAGAATTAGCCAATGCGTAAGATATTAGCTGAAAGCCAATTTAAGAGAGATATTAAAAAGCAATTTTTAGAGCTAATTACACCTGCATGGGCAGAAGTTCTACATTGCCTTTGTAGCGATATAGTTTTGCCTGAAAAATATTGTGATCATGGTCTTACTGGTGAGTGGGAAGGCTTTAGGGACTGCCACATTAAACCTGATTTAGTATTGATCTATGCCAAGCAAGAAGATTATTTGCAATTGGTACGAATTGGTAGCCACTCGGAATTGTTTGGAAAGCGCAGAAATAAATAGTGAAAAATTTATGTGCTTAGGCATTTCATCTATCTTGGCTCGATGCTTTGAAATATGGCTTTAGCCATGTTTCAAAGTCGGGCAACTTTGCGCTTGCTGTAATCTGATCAGTAATGAGAAAAACCAAGCAAAGTACCGATCATCTAGTATTTTTTAGGGTCAATGCGACACCAATCATAAGTTTTATTTTTGACGTTATTTGGCTCAAATGAATAGCATTTCTTAGTCATAATTCTGACTAGCGTTTCGCCATCACTTTCTCGAATTTGTAGCGGATATTTTTTAAGTACAGCCATATCAGCTCTACGTTCATCAATTTCATCTTTGCTTGGCACGTATAAGAATATTGCCAAAATGAATACCATCACTAAGGCGACAAATGCACTAGCAAAAATGATGATAAATTTTGAGTTCAGTCTGTTTGTGGCTTCGTTTAATGCCTGAATACTGTTATTCAATGCGCCTGTATGCTTCTTATTTGCGATTTCTAGCGACTTTTCAGCCTTATTGAGTACTCCGCTAGCTACTTCATTGTAGAACGTCTCTAATCGCTTGTTATCATCTGCTATGGCTTCTCTGTATTCCTTCATAGATGCCAATAAAATATAGAGTTGGTCGTCTAAATCATTTTGGTTACTCATCGTGACCATCCATCATTATCTAAATTTCGTGATGCCTTACGATTTGCTTGCTCGGCTCGTTGTTTGTCTAGTTCTTGTTGTCGCTTCATTTCCGCTTGGCGTTCCAGTTCTAGGCGTTTGTTTTCTTGGTTTTTCTGCCATTGCTCAAAACCTTGATCGACACGGTTTAAACCACGCTGTAAAACGCTCTCTTTCTGCTGTTTCTGTTGCTCAAGTTGTTGGGTGTTCTGCTGTTTCACATTGTCATTGAAACGGCTGATTTCAGTGTCTATGCCTTGTCTGCGTAATTGGGTGACTTTGCTGCCTTCGTGGATGGTTGCTTGTAGTCCATTATTTTGATCGGCATAGCTGCGGTGGTCTATTTTTTCTCGGTAGCCTGCACGTTCCAATGCCTTGTTGGCTAAGTCTGCCCATGTTTCTCGAATTTGCTTAATATCTTCTTGGGTTGTACCCATACCAAGGCTTTTTCGTTTGGCGTTGCTGAGTTCAATATCGGTTTTGGTGGTCAGGGTGAGTTTATTATCTGTGTCCAGTTCTGCCTTTCGGGTGGTGAGCATGATATGGGCGTGGTGGTTTTTATCATTACCGCCTTTGCTGGGTTCATGGATGGCTAAATCTGCGATCACGTCATAGCGATCAACTAAGGACCTGGCAAATTCTTTTGCCAAGTCCTTACGTTGATCAGCGTCTAATTCATCAGGTAGGGCAATGACCCATTCTCTAGCGGTTCGGGCATCTTTGCGGTTTTCGGTTTTTTCTGCCAAGTTCCAAAGCTCAGCACGGTCAATTTCAATATCTAAATTAGACAGAATTTCAGAATGGGCGACACCATCTTTTCTCGTAAAGTCATGGGTCAGTCCTGTGCGTTCATCTTCTAATTTTTCCCCTGCACGATATGCAGATGATGCAACCGCAGTTCGTCCCGAACTTCGGTTAACCGTTTTAGTGGAACAATGATAAATTGCCATGCAGTCACCTTGGGGTGCTTTTGCTTTTGGGGTTAAGGGGAATCCCCTTACGCTAATGGAGACTTGGATGAAATCCAAGTCGTAAGTGCGCATTTCATGAAAAAAACGATAGCATATTACCCGCTTGAATTTCAATTCATAGGGTCTTATGCTTGAGTGGTTTTCTATATTCCGAAATTAACCGTTATGACTAAATCTGCTGAAAATATTGAAAAGAAAATTGAAGCCCAGTTAGAGAAGCTGAAACAGTTAAAAGCACAGAAACAAGCTATCGAAGCAAGAGAACGTACCAAGCAAAAGGAACAGCAACGAAAAGATGATACTCGGCGTAAAATTCTGCTCGGTTCTTATTTGATTAAAAAAATGCAGAATGAAGCCAATAAAGAAAAAATATTGGCTGAACTCAACGAATATTTAACAGAAAATAGAGATCGACAGCTTTTTGATTTGCCCGATATTGAAGCCTAATTTTTCTTAGCTATTTGGTTTTTTTGTTCGGCTTGATACTCTGGAATGAGCGTATTTAAAACCTTTTGAATATTGTCCTTGTCCTCGATTTGTAAATTATCCCGATAGTAAATTAAGTTCTGTATTTTGCTTTCCATCTGTATTTTTTCGGTTGGTTCGGCATCTTTGGATATTCGGGATAATAGGAAGATATAACCGCATATATTTTCTCTCGCAATTTCATAATTTACGATGTCGAGGTATTCAACGGTCACATGTTTTAGATCGGTTGATAGGTTATTTAATTTAATCATGGCTGAAATCCTGATTTTTCTAATATTGGATAAAGCTCTCTGAATTTTTCAGGCTCTAAAAGCATATCAGCGATACGAATAGCAAATTGTTGGTAGCTTTCTGTACCTTGTGAATATTTCCCCATTTCAGGCATTTCTGACATTTTATTTGCAAATAAATGACGTTGTGGGTCGCTCAATTTTATGAAAAAATCGGGGCTATTGCGATTTTGCTTGGATATTATTTTTTTTGAGGTTTTATCTACTTTAGGCTTCAATGTGAATGAAAAACCAATAATCGTCCGCCCTTGCTTATGTTGTTTATATTTAATCGTATAGTCTGAATGTTGATTCACTTGTTCCACAGCAACATCTAATACTCGTAACTTAAAGTTAGAAATTATTTTATATTGCTTGGGTTCTACACCTAACTGTCCTCGTAACTGCTCTATTGGAATAAGCGGAATATGTCCTACATTTTTCCACTTCATTAATAACTCAAACAACCGAGTGGCGTAGGTACTAGTAAATTCTGTAGTCTGAGAAAGGTAGTAACTTGTAAAATATTCTTTTGAATTGGCAACTAATAAAACAACATCGCTGGTAAGTTGAAAATGTAATAAGCCTTCTGATTCGGTATAACCAATTTTTTGTACCCATCTCGATTTCATTGTTGTGGGTATATCACAATCTCTTAGTTTTTTTGGCGGTTTAAGCGTGTATTCTTTACCAAACTCTAAGCCATATAACGTATAAGAAAAATAGCGTAAGAATAAGCGTTCTGATGCTTCCTTTAATGCTCGGTAAGCAACTGAGCTATCTACCTTAAATTGTTCCGCATACTCCCCTGCATGTATTGTCAACACAGTATCACTTGTTATTTCTTGGTGCTGATTATTGGCTTTAACCAAAGCCAACCCTATTAAGCGTTGCTCTATAAGACTTAATGTATAACTTGCATCAATCAAAGCATTATTTTTAACGACTAAATCATTTGCCATTTTTTATACATACATTGTTTTTAGTTGTAATTATATTACATTGATTAAATATGTATAGCAATACTGCATAAACGTATAGATAAGACTGCATAAACGTATAGATAAGACTGCATAAACGTATAGATA
>NZ_KB850191.1:0-8274 GCF_000369745.1 Acinetobacter sp. CIP 64.7
CATTTCGTATAAGGTGTATTATGTTAATTTTAGGGAAATTTAAGAATCTCTATGCAATGGTTTATTCAATATTCTTTGATTTCTTATCTTTTAGGTTAATCAGAAATAGCCAATAACATAAGCCAGGAAATAGAGCCATAAAGATAGTCCATGTATCTGTATACATCTTCCACCACTCTTTCGAAATTTCTCCTGTGTGACTCCATCCAAAAAGAATAAAAAATGGAGTAGCAATAATTATAGAGGCAATACAGATAGTTAATAAATTAAGACTGTTATAACGATTTAAAAGAATTGAGAATATGAAGCTGAAAGGTACAGTCAAAATACAATAAGCCAAGTAGACAAGACCGTGCCCTACAAGAACCACTAAAATCGAGTATAGGCTGTATTCCTGATTCATTACGATAAACAGGACTGCTGTGAAAAAAAGTAGTGGTAAAGGAGAAAGTAAGAGAGCTTTTACTATTTTTTCATTTGAGTATTTCACTAATTTAATTCTCTTATCTACTCAATAAACAATAATACTATAACGATTTTATTGGAGGTTTTTTGATTCTATTTAACATAATGGCTGTTATGCAAAGTCGACTTGTAATGCAATTTGCATTACACTGTTCCTAGTACATTAAATACTTGGGAAATATGATGGCTACTGTTAACTTCAGGATCGATGAAGCCCTTAAAGAAAAATCTTATTCAATCCTTAAAGAGCAAGGTATTGCACCTACGGATTTCTTCACTAGTATTCTTGAGTATGTTGCTACGACTGGGAAACTGCCTGTCAAAAAAGCTTTGCTTTCGGAAGAAGATGAAGAATTATTAGCTCTTGTCCGTAAGCGCATTAATGATCCTAAAGAGATGTTTGAGGAAGTCACATTAGATGACTTATAAGCTTTTACGTCACAAGGACTTTACAGCAGAATGGGAAAAACTCCCTGTTGCTATACGAGATCAATTTAAAAAGAAACTAGCCAAAGTCATAGAGCAGCCACATATTCCAAAGAATATGCTTAGAGGCGATCTTGCAGGTTGCTATAAAATCAAATTATTAAAAGCTGGTGTCCGACTTGTCTATCAAGTTAAAGATGATCAGGTAGTTATCCTGCTCATTACCGTCGGAAAACGAGCTGATAGCATAGTTTATGACGAAGCGAAAAAGCGAATTAAAGACTAAAAATGGGAGCTTATAGCTCCCATTTTTGGCTTCGTATAAGGTGTATTATGTTAATAATATAAATTTTTAAAAGCATATTGATTTAATAATAGAAAAATTATCAGAGTAGGGCATGTGTAAAGTAAACGTTCGATTATTAACCAATAATGATTAAAGATTTATATCTTGTATGTGTTAATTTTATTAACATATATATACGAAATTAATAATGCCTTAAGTGAAATAGTATGCTAGGTAAAAATCATCATTTTTTAAAAAAATTTTCGATCAGTGATGCTGCTATAGCGTATAAAAAACCTCGCTCGACTATACTTAAATATATAAAAAGCGGAGATTTCGAACTTGACTACAATAAATTGATTGAATACAGTCAGTTAGTTAGAAAATTTGGTGAACTTACTTACCCTATACAGGACGAAAGAGAGCAACAAATCAAAAAACTAAAAGATGAAGTTATGCATTTAAAAAAACAACTTAACTTTTTTAAATATACTTCAATCTCAAACAAAAATAGACTATTAATTTCTCATAAACATTCCATTTAACATAATGGGCGTTATACGAAACGCATATAAAAATAGTTTTATATTTCAAAAAGTTATGTTATAAAAAATTGGGGACGCAAACCCGAAAAGCCGACTTGGAAACAAGTCGGCTTTTTTATGAGCGGTTTTGATAGTTCTTGCCAATAATTTTGTTTAAAAAGTAGTCGATTTTGCGATTTTTTAAATTTTATCAATGCGTGAGTGTTCAAAATTATCCCCATTTCTTGTGGATAAATTTCAGGCACTTTGTACGCTTTGGCTTACTCAAATTCCAGTTCTTTGCGGCTATCAGGATAGCTAGAATATCCCTACGATAGATTCATACAGGAACAGGATGTTCCGGAGCAAAAAACAACAATGATAAGTTCTAACACTAGGATTGTGAGGTAGAGTAGCACCTACCAAAGATCGCACAATAAAAAACCCCGGCAGGATACCGGGGTTTTTTATTATTTATAAATCAGAATTTTGCTATTAAGTTTTTTAAAAAGAAATTTAAAGCAGTGTAGTAATCTTTGTGCTCTTTTAAAGTAGCATCATCTAGACAATTAAGACTATTTTCTAAATTAGAAACTTCATCTTGAAATTTTTTTTCAGTTTCATTTGCAGCACTTTCGAAAGCCTTAGAGGTATCATTCCAATACACACTTATACCTTTTATTAATTTATTTTCAAAATCCTCTTTTTCAAATAAATCAACAAGCTTTTTAGCAATTTTTTTCTGCCAACTAGAACCTGTTAACCATGCGAAGATTCCCCCTATTACTACAGCGATTCCAATACCAATTGTAATTGGACCACCTAAAACTGCAACGATACTAGCAGCTGCAGCAGTTCCGCCTACACTAACACCTATACTAGATAAAAAGCTTACTACTGTTGGAACAAGCAAATAGGCTCCTAAGTTACTGCCAGCAGCAACAATACTAGCCCATGTGGCTAATGCTCCAAACGTTGTTAAGCTTGCTACAGCTCCCATAAAAATAGTTTTAGAGTCAAAATCCAATTTTAAATCCTTACTAAATCCTTGTTTTTTGTCATATTCGTTTAATAAGTCATCAATTTGCTTTGATAATTCTACAGATTTCTCTTTAACTTTTTTATTAATAGAAAATTGTATTAAGTCTGATAAATAGCTTGCAGCTAATTGCTGAGCATCTTTTTTGTCCTCATATCTGGATTTAATCATGCTTTCAATATAATCAATAGTTAAATACTTTTTTGTGACAACTTTGACCTCTGAAATACATTCGTTTTTGTATATTTCGATATCTTTTAATATCTTCTCTTTGTGTTTTTTTCTATTTATTGAATCAACTTTTTCATCTTCTTTCATGGACTCCAATTGAATTTTCATCTGCTCATGTTGATTAAGAATATTATCCAGATTTTCAGTTAAATTTTTATATTTATGAGAAAGGGCTTCAAGACTTTCTTGAAAGGAAGTATTAAATTTTTCTGAGACTAAAGAAGGTAAGCGATCTTGTAATAAATTGACTAAATTCTTTTCAAATTCTGCACGTAAATACTTCTTATCGGCTGAAAAAGTAAAGAAACGACTGCGGAAATACTCCTCTGTAACTTCTTCTTCAGCCCCTCTGTCTTCAAATTTATACTCAAGATGTTTAAATGCTCTTTTAGCAGCTTTATTTAATAAATCAAAAATATCATTTTGATTTTCAATAATATCTGATCGTGTCGCTATAATAAATAAGTTATCTAAAGATCTAATTTTTTCACTTTCATAGGACGGCAGTACATTTATTAAGCTACCAATATAATCTAAGTCATTTTTACCTAGAAAGCCTTGAGCTGTAGAAAGGTACAAAACAATATCTACAAAAGTTGTTGCCAATTCGGTTCTTTTAGAATCATTTTCATCATTTTCATAACCTGGCATATCCACTAAATCACATGCTAGGAGAATTGGAGCATCGATATAAAGCACTGCATAATGGCTATCTAAGTCTTCATCATCTTGGTGTGTAACATAGCTCTCTAATGAAGCTAAGTTTCCTGCTTTAACACGATGTCTTTTACAATGTCCTTCATCGTTAATCTTATGAATATTAAAATCTTTATCCATCATCCATACATCTTCTATTTGCCAAGATGGTTTATCCGATATATGACGTAAGATACATGCCACACTAGTAGTGGGTTGATATCTTGTTGGTAAACAACTATCTCCTAGTAAAACATTACATAATCTAGATTTTCCCATATCAAAGTGGCCAAAAACGCCTAAACGAGGTTTTCTAGAAATTTGATCAAGATTAGAAATAAGATTATCAACATTCAGCGTCTCAATAACTCCAGAACTAGATTCTGTAATTACTGGGGCATAGTTTAATTGCTCATATATAATCTTTTTTTTATTTTGGATATCTAAATAAGGATGTCCAACTGTAATTGGTTCTAATTTACCTTCTAAAAATCCACATATTTCAGCCCACTTTTTTAAAATTTTCATTGGAACATCTTCAGGATCTTCTTCATATCTTGAAATTTGACTTTGTGAAACATCTAAAGCTTTAGCCATTTCAGCTTGTGAAATTTCAGCCAAAGTTCTCATTTCTTTTAAATTTACTAAATTATCAATATTCATAATTCAAGTCTTATTTATTAAAAAAATAAGAATACCCAAAAAAAACACAATATTCAATATTTTAGGGTAAAAATTATTTATTATGCATGTATTGCATATTTTTTTTAATTTACTTATTCTGGCTCTAGATAAAAACGAGGGTTAACTATGAAATATACATATCATTCAATTAATCGCATGAATACTCGTGGAATTTCAAAAGAAATGATCGAATTCACTTTGAATTATGGAAGTATAGATGGCGATGCTTATGTCACTAATAGAAAACTTTTAAACAAAGTAATTCAGCATCTAACTAGACAGCTAGCCTTAGCTAAAAAGTTAATCGATAAGGGTGGGGTAGTTGTGGTGACAGATAATAGTTCTGTAATCACAACTTATGACTATGAAAGCTATAAAGCTTATTAAGAACGAGGAAATTACATGGCTTATAGAACTGATTTCGATCTTGAATTTTTAGGGCATCTTAAATCAACTGATTTAGATGATCTAGTATATTGTCTAACCCATGATAAAGATGGAGAAACTAGACTTACTGAAGAACTAACCTATTCAGATCCGTATAAGTTACATTTTCCGAATCATAGTAAATACTGGGAATTAATAGCCGCAGAACTTCAATGTTTTGGCGCAAATAGTTTCGCAACAATGTTTCGGGGAGGAAAAGGTGTTTTCTATCGTGAAGTGTTAATGGATGTCTGTGATAAACTAAAGGTAAATTACAACAAAGATGCAAAAACAGAATTTATCGAAAACAATTTATTATTAAAAATTCTCCATGATGCTCTAGAAAAAATGTCACAAGAGGACTTAAAAGAACTAGCAAAAGAGCTTGATATTAATGATCTAAATTACTCTGCTGAAGCATTACTGGGAGTTTTTCAAGCTATTTTTCGTGCAGGAGGGTTCAAATCCTATCAATTAACATTAATCATTGCTAATGCTATCAGTCGAGCATTATTTGGTAAGGGATTAACTTTGGCTGCGAATGCTACCTTAGCCAGAACTATGTCACTCTTAACAGGTCCGGTAGGTTGGGTTATTACTGGAGCTTGGACTTTAATTGATATAGCTGGACCTGCTTTTCGAGTAACTCTACCTGCTGTAATACAAATAGCAGTATTACGAAAAAAACATTCACAAGACAATTCTATTTAATTTTTAAGATTGAAATATACGTTACGAGAGGCCTTACTAATGGGCCTTTTGATCACTTACTTAACATAAAATCTCATCTACGAAATTCAGAAAAAGCCCATATCAGGGCTTTTTACCCCCGATTAATGACAGTGATATCCTTCTGTTTGTGAGTTATGACATCCTTGAGAATTTGTTCTTCCACTCGATGCAAATACTTGAGCTGTCACTAGCGTCATTAATAATACAACCGCAATTTTTTTCATTATTTGAACTCTAATTTAGACTAGAAATCAAACTATAACTTATAAACTGAATAGCTTTCTATCCCGTTCATCTGTTAAATACTTGTCCATCTGCGCAATCAATTTCGCACGTGCCTGTTCATCATCTTCGGTGATTTTTAGCATGCAAGAACCGATTAAAATCTTGCGTCTGGTATCGTCCTTTCGTGCCTGTTCTTTCTCTTTAACACGTTCTCTTGCCATTGCTGCCTGTCTTTGAGCCTTTAACTGCTTTAGCTTCTCTTCCTGAGCTTTAATTTTGCTGTCTAGCGTTTCAGTAATACTCATTCATCTAATACCATCATCCTAGGAAACCATCCCTAACATAAGCGCACTTGAATCTGCATTCAAGGTGCTATATGTATAGTAATGTTTTCCTCGAAGAGCGCACTTATGCAAACTTCGTTTGCAAGTCCGATTGGGGTTCCCCCAATACCCCAACAACCGTATCCACGGTTGTATTTCACTACGTGAAAATTTAAAAGCGAAAAACAAGCATGGCGATTTACCACTTTTCAGTCAAAACCGTAGCACGATCAGCAGGGCGATCCGCCACTGCTGCGATTGCCTATCGGGCAGGTGAAAAGATCTATTGTGAACGTGAAGGCCGAGAACATGACTACAGCCGAAAAACCGGGGTGGAATACAAAGAGATTTACTTACCCGAAGGCGCACCAGAACATTTAAAAAACCGAGAAAAACTCTGGAACGAAGTCGAACAAAGAGAAACCAGAAAAAACTCAACAGTGGCCCGGGAATTTGAAATTGCCTTTCCAAGTGAATTAAACCAGGAACAACGTCTGGCCATGCTCGAAGAATTATGTGCCAGCATCGTGGAAAGACACCAAATAGCCGTCGATGCCTGCATCCATGCACCACATACCGGATCCGGCAGTGATGAGCGCAATTATCACGCCCATATCCTGATGAGCACACGTAAACTCACGCCAGAAGGTTTTACAGAGAAAACCCGGGAGCTCGATCAGAAACACAGTGGAGAAATCGAGCACTGGCGCGAACACTTTGCCGATATCTGCAATATGCACCTGGATCTGGCCGGATCCACCGCCCGGGTCGACCACCGTAGCTACAAAGACCAAGAGAATGGCCTTGAAGCCACCCTGCACGAAGGACCGAAAGTCACCGAACTACGTAGAAGAGGCATCGAAACCGAAATCAGCCGAACCAATGATGAAATCAAAGAAAGAAATCAGGCTCAGCTGCAATACGGCAAAAATATGGACCTGCTGATTGCTGAAAACGAGATAAAACTCAGTGCATTGAAAACAGAACAGCAGACTCAGATTGAAAATAGTGCTAAAACGCCACCAATTGACGAAAAAGCCCTGTTTGAGGAAAAACAGAGGGAAACCCTTGGCAAAGTGCTAAAACGCGAAATCAGCGCAAAAGAGGCGAATCTAGACCTGGATTTTATGCAGGATGTTTTTAAAAAGGCAGAAAACACCTTGGGTAAGATGCAACAGCATAAAAACGAGTTTAGTCAGCAGCTCGCCCAAGACATCGTGAAAAGCGGACTCAAACAAAGTCATGACAAATTGCAAAGCCTGGTGGATCAACACAACGAATTAACCAAGAACAAACCCTTACTGTTTGGAAAAAAAGCCTGGGAAGCCCAACGTGATGCGATTTACCAAGAACATAAACAACTGAAAGGCAGACATGAATACCAGAAAAAAAATGGTGTGAAGGATTTATTGGAAAACGAAAAATTCAAAGAACATGCCTGGAAACAGTACCAAAAGCAGCATCCAGCCAAAGCCGAGCAATACCAAAACTTATATAAAAACTATCGGACTATCAAAACCTGTGTGGATGAGATCAAAGCAGAACAACAAATGAAACTTAGACAAGAACAACAGCTCAAAGCAAAGCAACATGCGCCAAAAATGAAATCTCGTGGCATGAGTCGATAAACAGAGCGAGTGTCTACGAGCGAACTGAAAAAATTTGCTTATCCCTTTCCCTGATTACAAGCTCCCTATCCATCAATCACCTGCTTTACAGAGCATCCCGAATGGGTGCGAACTTTCCAAATTTGATTCCTAAACCGAGCGTAGCGAGAAAAAAAGCTGATGAGCGAAGCGAATTCCGAGTTGCTTTTGATCTTGCTTTTGCTTTTTCTTAAAGTCACGAAAATATGAACCAAAAATTGCCCCGACGAATCGAGCGAAAGCGAGATTCAATAGAGTTTGAGCGAACGAAGTGAAGCGAAAACCAAGGGCAATTTTTCTTTGCCTGGGCTTTTAATTATTTTTTAAGTTTTTAAATGCTTTTAGAGATGCTATAAGCCTTTATTTGCAATAGTTTAAGAGGTGATAAAGATAGGTTTAAGGGGTGATAAAGATAGGTTTAAGGGGTGATAAAGATAGGTTTAAGGGGTGATAAAGATAGGTTTAAGGGGTATTTGAATAGCTGAATTATTGACTATTTAAAATAAATAGAATATAACCTAGTTAAATGAATTAATAAGCTTCATATCATGACAAATAACAATAAATTAGT